>SVNU01000035.1 GCA_015066715.1 Ruminococcus sp.
GGTTCATAATTTCAAGGCTTTCTCAAAATAAAAGCATTAAAAACATGGGTGGAATATGTCTGAAGTTGACTTTTAATTATGAGTTTGCTTATTATCAGTCAGACACTGCCTTTTACGGGGAAACAGTTTGAATTATTTAAGGGTTTTAAGTTTTAATTTCTTTTTGTTTCTTTTTCTCATTGAGAAAAAGAAATGTATTTTTGGTACTTTTTGTACAAGCAAAAAGTACATAATGAAAATAAAGTTAGAAAGAAAAATATAAATTTTCTTCTCCCTAAACTTTTCCAACAAGCTGAAAGGCAGCCTTCAGCTGCCTTTCATACTGTAAAAATTTATTATTGCTGCGAAACAATCCTGCTAAGAGCTTCAATATCCTTTGCATTAACATATCCGTCAAGATTTACATCAGCAAGATATAAGCTGTCGGTTGTTTCTTCATAATCTTCGTAAATATATCTGTTAAGCAGGATAAGGTCAAATATATCACGTACTCCATTTCCGTCAAGATCACCCGGCAGTTCATAAGCATCAGGTTCATTGAGCATTATATCAAATGTATCAGTGCATCCGCTGTATGTAACCGTTATAGTTTGCTTGCCCTGCTTCAAGGAATTGTAGCCGCTGATTGTATAATCATTCACAACATTTTTAGTACCGTTGCTATAGGTTGCATGAACAATCATTCCGCTGTCATCAAGCTTCTGCCCGATAACATACTCCGTGGTTTCCGGCAGTGACGTTATTTCAATTCCAGAAAGAACCTTTTCAATAACTTCTACCTGAAAATCAGCAGTCAAATCATTTGCCTTAACTGTGATTGTTTTTGTACCCGGTGCATCTGAAAAGCCTTTAATATTTTCAAGGAAATAATCCTTTAATTCTTCTGTTGTGTTATTGCTGTAAACGCCCTTTACCTTAAGACCCTTTATTGCAAGACCTTCACCTACCTGATAAACTGTTTTTTCCGGCGGACTTTCAATTTCAATCGCTGTAAGTGTTTTACCTTCAACAGTAACTCTGAAGGAGGTTGTTTTATTAAGATAGCTTACCTTAATATCATGCGTACCCTCTGTTGATTCAAAACCGCTTACATCATAATCAACCGTAATTTTTTCGGTACCATCATTGTATACTGCTTTAACAATAAGTCCCGACAAATCTAGCTGATCGCCTTCGTTATAAGTTGTTTTATCCGGCTTCTGATATATGTAAATCGCTTTAATTGTTGTTCCCTGAAGCGTCTGCTCACTTATTCTTTCAGCAAAATCGAGCACACACCAGCCACTTTTGCCGCCGTACGTAGTTTTACCCCATAAATAATCGTCACATTCGGTAGTAGATGTAACGGTAATTTCCGCATTGTATGGAACATGTCCGATCTGCTCGTAATTCAATCCCGGACCGCTCCTTAGCTTAACTCCGTTATCTGATGTTATTTTCCATTTTTCCGATACTGTTTGTGTATCTCCCTGTGTAGCCTCGGTAGTGTCGGTAGGTTCTGTGGATGAAGGATTGTCCTCCTTATATCCGATAGGACCGCCGACCATGTATGTACAGTAATCCAGCGCAATCCAGTGGGTACTTCCTTCATATTCTGTTTTTCCCCAAAGAATTCCATCACTTCCGGTCTGCTTATCAGTTATTGCAAAAATAGTATTCATTACCATGAAACCTGTTTTATCCGAAGAAGCAGACGCTTCTGCTCTTAAATTCACGCCCGATTCATCATTTACCCTCCATACCTCCGAGGTATAATCTGTTCTGTTTTTCAGAAAAAGCTCCGTTTCAAGCTGGCGTCTTTTAACAAGCCCCTGAAGCACTTCGCCTCCTGCCTTTCTCCATTCGCCAAAGGCCTGCGCAATCTCCAGAAAGCTGTAATTATCAGAGCCGTTTATCAAAATTGTCTTTAAATCAAACTCGTCGTAAGCATCCCATAAATTTCCGAGAGCATAACTCATGGAAACAAGTGCATCAAACTGATTCTGAGTAAGCTCAATACCGTAATCAACTGCAAAATCGTTTACATAATCTGCAAAAATTGCCGTATATTCACGCAGAAGCGCTTCCGCTTCCTCCTCGGTAATTCCGTTAGGATAATCATCGGCATCACAGCCGGAACCGTAACCGATTGTCCACTGACTATAATCCCAGTATTTATACTGACTGAACCCCTCGCAGCTTTTTATAAGATCAATGCATTCCTGACTTTCTGTCATTCCGCCGGCAGCCTTTACCGCAAAGCACGGCAAAATCAAAACCAAGCTTAATATTATACAAACCAGCTTATTTATAAGCTTGACCGAAGCATTCATATTATAACTCCTCCTTTGTGCCGACTACAAAGCCCAGAATAGCCTGAACATCCTTTGAATTTACAATTCCGTTGCAGTCCATATCGCTGTTTATATACTGTTTTTCGGACAAGGAATATTTGCTGCTGTCTATATTGTACATAGCAGTCATAGCAGCATCAGATACTGAAATTCTTCCATCACAGTTTGTATCTCCCTGCATGTATTCTTTCAGAACAGATATTTCACATCCGGTAGTATCAAACGGAATTTCTCCGGATGATAAGCTTCCAAGAACCGAATACCCTATATCAATAGGAATTACCGTTTCGGCGGTTCGACTTTTGGTTTTAAATTCTACTGTAAACAACTGACCCGACAAAGCACGGTCACGACTGTCAGACCACACAAGTGTCACACGGTCATCTGCCGAGTCATCAGGATAAAAGTTTCCGTATTCTGTACTGCAGTATGCATTTGTAAATTCCAGCATAGACGGATCGTAATTCAGCGAAATCGAATATGCGGCAAGATTTAACTCTGTATCAGTTAAAATACTGACAGTTGTTATATCATTTTCAGCAGCATATCCACCGACTGCCGTAAGACACGGTCTGTCTGCTTCAGAAAAAGCATAAATCGGAGATAAAACAGCAAGAGACGATGCCACTGCTACCGAAAGCAGTAATTTTATTTTTCTTTTCACGTCTGATTTCCTTTCGCTTACATATATACAACACTTTATATTTCTGTACTTATATTCTTTTTTATTTTACCATACAAATATGAATAAACTGTGAACAAATAATAAACATTTTTTTTACATTCAAAATGCACAAATAATACAGTTATAATTTTACACTGTATAGTTAAGTATAAATAAATCACTTGATATATCGGCATGAACATGATATAATTTTATATACAATTATGTGTAAATTTACAGGTGAAATTATGAAACATACGAATAAAATTGTTATAACAGGACTTTTTGCCGCAATACTTTGTGTTTCGGCGCCCATAGTTCTGCCGCTCCCGATAAGTCCGGTACCAGTGTCACTTGTGCCGCTGGTGATTTTTATTACATCCTTTATCCTGACGCCGGGAGCATGTACCATGAGTGTACTTGTATACCTTATGCTCGGCGCAGCAGGACTTCCGGTTTTTTCAGGCTTTACAGGAGGTCTTGGCGTTCTGGCAGGGCCTACAGGCGGCTATTTGGCCGGATACCTTGCAGCTGCATTTATATCCTCATTATTTAACAACAGATTCAGACAAGGTTTTATGCATATTACAGGAATGATTACGGGGCTTGCGGCAATGTATTTTACCGGCACAATATGGTTTACGTTCCAGCAGGACACAGGCTTTCTGCAGGCACTTGCAGTATGCGTGCTTCCGTACCTTGCAGGGGATGCGGTTAAAATAGCTGCAGCATTTCTGATTGGTCAGAAATTAAGAGCATATATCAGTCGGAATAACATCATAAAAGGTGCATAAAATACCCTGTAAAAAAACTTCAAAAAAATGTCGAAAAAACGCTTGACATAACTGCAAAAAAATAGTATCATAAAAGGAACAAATAAAAATAAGTTTGATAATTTTTTTGAAAATTTAATTTTATAATTGGAGGTTTTTTATGCTGAACGAAAGTAAATTTGCTAAAGAAGGACTTACTTTTGATGATGTACTTCTGATTCCGGCAAAATCAGATGTTACACCAAATATGATTAATCTGGGGACTAAACTTACTGAAACAATTAAACTTAACACTCCGATTATGACAGCTGCCATGGATACTGTAACAGGCGCTGAAATGGCAATTGCTATTGCAAGAGAAGGCGGTATTGGTATAATCCATAAGAATATGACAATTGAACAGCAGGCTGATGAGGTTGATAAGGTTAAGCGTTCGGAAAACGGCGTTATTATAAATCCTTTTTCCCTCACACCTGACAGAAAGGTCTATGAAGCTGATGAGCTTATGGGCAAATACAAGATTTCAGGTGTTCCGATTGTCAACAAGGACGGAAAGCTTGTTGGTATTATAACAAACCGTGATATGAGATTTATCTCTGACTTCAACCTTTCAATCGATGAGGTAATGACAAAGAGCAATCTTATTACGGCTCCTATCGGAACAAATCTTGAACAGGCACAGGAAATTCTCCGTACACATAAAATTGAAAAGCTTCCGCTTGTTGACGACAATGGTTGTCTCAAGGGACTTATTACTATAAAAGATATCGAAAAGGCTATCCAGTACCCTAACTCTGCAAGAGATAAGGGCGGCAGACTTCTCTGTGGTGCCGCTATTGGTATTACTGCAGATGTACTTGAAAGAGCTGGTGCGCTTATTGAAGCACAGGTTGATGTACTTGTTCTTGACTCAGCACACGGTCATTCACAGAATATCATGAAAACACTTAAAATGGTTAAGGAAAAATATCCTGACACTCCTGTTATTGCAGGTAATATTGCAACAGCAGCTGCTGCTGAAGACCTTATTGCGGCAGGCGCAGACGCTATTAAGGTTGGTATCGGACCTGGTTCTATCTGTACAACCCGTGTTGTTGCAGGTATTGGTGTACCGCAGATTACAGCTGTTTACGATGTTGCAAAGGTAGCACATAAGCATGGTATCCCTGTTATCGCTGACGGCGGTATCAAGTATTCGGGTGATATTGTAAAGGCTCTTGCTGCCGGTGCAAACGTTGTAATGCTTGGTTCACTCCTTGCAGGCTGTGAAGAAGCTCCAGGTGAAACTGAAATCTTCCAGGGCAGACAGTTCAAGGTTTACAGAGGTATGGGAAGCCTAGGCGCTATGGCATGCGGCTCAAAGGACAGATATTTCCAGGAAGGCAACAAGAAGCTTGTTCCTGAAGGTGTTGAAGGCCGTGTTCCTTTCAAGGGTCCTGTTGCTGATACTATTTTCCAGCTTGTTGGCGGTATCAGATCAGGTATGGGTTACTGCGGATGCGTAGACATTCCAACACTTCACGCAAATTCTGAATTTGTCAGAATTACAGGTGCAGGTCTTAAAGAAAGTCATCCACATGATATTTATATCACTAAGGAAGCTCCTAACTATTCAGTACAGATTTAATTTACATAATAAAAACAAGGGCGACTGTTGGTCGCCCTTGTTTGTGAACAAATTTATTTTGAATATTGACAAAAATGAAATTGTGGTATATAATAATAGTAACCACGAAAGATATAATATGTGTCCAAACTGACACACAAGTGAACCCCCAAGAGATGCCGCTCTTGGGGGTTCTTTTCAGGCTATTTGTCGGACTTATCATGCCTGTCTAACCATTTGCATATGTAGTAACCAACTACACTTGCCGCAACAGACAAAACGAAAGATAAAATATACTCCAAACTTTCCACCTCCTTCCTGACGGAAGAAGCCGACAATAACTATATTATATAAAAATATTACATTGTTTGCAAGGAATACATCAACCGTTTTTTGTCAGGAGACAAAAATGAATATTATAAATGATTTGTTATAAAAAATGATTTTAATGGAAAAACAGTAAATAATTAAAATCAGTTGTATTTGACAGGTTTTTATGATATAATAATTAAAGTGTATAACACTCATAAGCTATCATTCTTTTTAAAAGGGAGAAAACAAATGCTGACAAAAGAAAATTATTTGGGAAAAATTACTATTACAGATAACTATATCAAATCACTTGTGTACAGAACTGTTGCCGGCTGCTTCGGTGTTGCAGGTATGAAAAGCTGTACCTTTGGCGAATATGTATTCGGCGAACTTTTAGGCTTGAAAACAGACGGCATGGGTGTACGCATTATATCAAAAAATGACGAACTTGTCGTAAATCTTCATATTTCCGTAACTTACGGCACAAACATTGCGGCTGTTGTAAGAAGTGTTAAAAACAAGGTTGAATTCGCTCTTACCGAATATGCCGGAGTTCCTGTAAATTCGGTAAATGTTTACGTTGATTCAATCAAGGAATAAGGAGGATTATATTTTGTTAACTGGTAATAAATTCAGAGACGCACTTATTTCTGCAGGTATCTGCATAGAAAACAACAGAAAAAAGGTTGATGAGCTTAATGTTTACCCTGTTCCTGACGGCGATACAGGTACAAACATGTCACTTACTCTTTCCGCAGCGGTCAGAGAGCTTGAAATTTCCGATGATAAAATAACCGTTTCTCAGGCGGCTGATATAGCGGCTTCTGCAATGCTCCGAGGTGCACGAGGTAACTCGGGTGTTATTACTTCACTTTTATTCAGAGGTTTTTCAAAGGCTTTCTCGGGACTTGACAAGGCAAGCTGTACAGATATTGCGGATGCACTTGAAAAAGGTGTTGAAGCGGCGTATAAATCAGTAATGAACCCGACAGAGGGTACAATCCTGACTGTAGCAAAGGTTGCAGCTGAAAAAGCGGCTGAAATTGCCGGAAGTACTGATGATGTTGCCGTATTCTGGGAACAGGTGTGCACTGCGGCACAGATGGCTCTCGATAATACTCCGGAGCAGCTTCCGGTATTGAAAAATGCAGGTGTCGTTGACGCAGGCGGTATGGGACTTGTTATTATCTATAACGCTATGCTTGAAATTTTCAGGGGCGGTACTGTTGCCGAAAAGCAGGACAGCAAAAAAATTACAAAAACTTTTGAACCTACAACTGCAGCTGAACTTGAAGGGGAAATAAAATATTCGTACTGCACTGAGTACATAATTGAAAAGGCACAGGATGCCAAGGATTCATTTATGCTCAGAGCTTACCTTGAAACAATCGGCGATTGTGTTGTTGTGGTGGAGGATGACGAGATTATCAAGGTGCATGTTCATACAGACAATCCGGGACTTGCACTTCAGAAAGCACTTGAGTTCGGACGTTTTGTAAATGACCCGAAGCCAAAAATAGAAAATATGCGTATTCAGCACGAAATGAGAGTGAAGGACGAAAAAATTTCTGCTCAGCAGGACTTTGTCCCTGTAAAACCTGAAAAGGATTATGGTTTTGTGGCTGTTGCGGCTGGTAATGGTATTGAGGAAATGTTTAAGGATTTGGGTGCTGACTGTATTATAAGAGGCGGTCAGACTATGAATCCTTCAACGGATGATATTTTAAAGGCAATACATTCAACTCCTGCAAATACTGTTTTTGTACTTCCAAACAACAAAAATATTATTATGGCGGCAGAACAGACGGTAAAGCTTGCTGACAGAAATGTCTGTGTTCTTCCGACCCGAACAATTCCACAAGGGATTTCTGCCCTTATGGCATTTGATGAGGAAGCAGAGTTTTCGGATAACCGCATGGAAATGACAAGAGCGATTGAACGTGTTTCAACAGGTCAGGTTACTTTTGCGGCAAGAGATTCCGAATACGAGGGTCACCATATCAAAAAAGGTGAAATTCTAAGCTTCAACAACGGTAAGCTTATGCATGCTGAAAAGGATATCAACAAAGCGGCATACAGGCTTACCAAAAAGATGATGCACAGTGACAGCAGCTTTATTACTGTAATCTACGGCGAAGATATTTCCGATGAACAGGCGGCAGAGCTTAGCCATATGCTTGAAAACAAATTCGGCGACAAGGCTGAAATAATGCTTGTTAGCGGCGGTCAGCCTGTGTATTACTATATTATTTCAGTAGAATAATCAGAATATAAAATTATAACGGGTGACCATTGGTCACCCGTTGATTTTAACACACATATTTTATTTGACATTAAAAAGGTGTAATGATATAATTGTAGATAATAAGATTTTCAGGAGGAAATAAAATGGAAGGTGCAATAGCAGTATTATTAGTTGTATTAGCTGTAATATTCTGTATAGGTATTGTCAGTGGCATTTTAAGTGTGTTTTTTACGATAAAGAAAATTTACCCCGTTGCGGCAATAATTTTATCCATAGTATGTTGGTTTGGTGTTTCTGTTGCTGTAAATATGACAACAGGACCTTTAATAGGCGGTATAATTATGATACTGCTTGGAGCATTTGTGGGTGTTATAATTGCCAAGTCGATAAAAAATATGAAAAAATGAGGGTTAAATTATGATTTGTCCGTATTGTAACAACAAAATGGAAGAAGGTTATATTAACAGTTCACATGAGCTGAACTGGAAAAAGGGTGATAAAAAACATTCTCAGGGCTACTCTGTAAATTATGATTATAACGATTCTGTACTTTTGGGTTCGTTTTCATTTTTAAAAGGAACAGCCGTTAAAGCGTATTGTTGCCGTAATTGTACAAAAATTATTATTGATTATTCGGAGAGAACAGAATGAAAAAAGTCAGAACTATTATTTTTCTGCTTGGAAGTTTATTCTTTATTATTGGAATGGCAGGGTGTGTTTATATGAAATTACATACTGAAAATACGGCAATTATCGGTGGCGCAGATACTCCGACATTTATGCTTCTTGTGAGTGAAGGCGGTTTTTTGTCTTTGCTTAGTCCGATTCTGATTATAGTAGGTGCTGTGCTTGTTATAATTTCAATTGTTTTGAGGTTAAAAAAGGGAAATAACTTTTGATTTGAATTAAAGCATGTGTGCTCATTATTGTACATTATATTGCGTATTGTTTATTTCGGTTATGACTGAAGACAAGGGAAAACAAAGAGAAAAAAGGAGACAACTATGGCATTCTGGGATAAATTTTTAAAAAAGCAAAAAGAAAATAATACATATACAAAGTCAGCAAAGAATAATTCTGAAAAAAGCTACCGTCCCTATTTTTCACTACTGACAGACGAAGAGAGAATTCGTGCCATAAAATTTATCAGCCCGATTACAGAATCAGGACAGTTTCAGGATATTCAGCTTGCATATGGTGTCAGATTGGAAAATGAAAAGCTGGTGCTTATCAATTATCGGGTGATTACCGAAAAAAGTCCGGAAACAGGTAAAATTCTCTATCATAGACATTTTATAGTTTTGTTTGGTAGGTGCTGCTGCAATGCACATTACACAAGTGACAATATACGGGATGAAGGTGAATTGATTTATTCTGTTCCGGATGCGCTTACAAAAAGCGCATATGCAGAAAAGGTATTTGCAGAGCCGTTAAGGGCGGCTATGAGCTTTTATCGGTTCTGGCCAATGCACAGAGCCTTTGAAGATGCTTGCAAGAAGCGTAAGCCAAGTATTGACGTAACAATAATAATAAAGGCAATCCGATTAATGTTATTTGAACAGTATGAAAATTATTTAGAAGAACAAAAGAAGCAGAAACCGCAGTCAGAATCTGTTTCGCAGCCGCAGCCCGTTGCTGAAAAGCCCGCACAAAAGAAAGTGCACAAAGGACCTGACTTTGTTGCCATGGTGAACAAAGAAAAAGAATACGCATTAAGTTTATGTGAACGGTTGGAAGCTAAGTATGGGAAAGCGGAATTTGGAGTTCCTTTGGCAGATGGTGAAATTACACAGTGGGAAGAGACAAATCATGTTGCAATTCCTGATGATTTAAGGGAGTGGCTTAAATTTGCAGGAGAAAGTAAGTTCAAGGGTATTCCTTTGGAATTTTACCCGATTGCACAGTTTAAAAAAGAACAGGATTATGTAGTAATCGGAAAAAGAGAAAATACTCCGATTGCTTTTGAAACAGAGAAGGACAGGTATATTGCTCTGGAAGATGGCAATAGAAAAAACCTGGGACATATGGAAACAATTCTGCGATTTTGGTACTATGATGCAAAAGAATTATTTGCAGAGGAAGAATTGGAAAAACTTCGACCGGTAATTGAAGAAGAAACTTCAAAAATGAAGCAAGCTGAACAGAAGGCAAAAATGTCAGCAAATGTCAGAGATGCAATGGAGTGCTTCCTCACAAAACATAATATTGGATATTTATATAAGTGGCGAACCTTCCCGAAATGTCCTATCAGAAAAGATATAGTGGATTGCGGACTTGTAATATCGGAACCGGACAGGGATGGATACTATCAGTGGAAGCCACAGGAACAGACAGTTTCTGTTGATTTTACAAGTATAGAAGCAAAGCTCGGTTTTTCGGTACATAAGGATATTAAAGCATTGATTTCAAGCTATTTTTACTTTATGCTGGAAGGAGATATTGATGAGAAAAATTTTAATATATATCCATTATTACCAACAACAAATATAGAAAAATATGTGATGGATAAATTTGAAAAAGAAAGCTATGCCGGCGATTATGACTTTATATTGAAGGGGCAGTTTTTCCATTTGGGCGGAGCATGCATAGGAGGAGATGATTCTTTCACCCTGGAGGTCAATAACAAAACCGGGGAAGTATTGGCGGTGGAGTATATGGATAAAAGGCATGAAAAATTTGCAGATTCCCTGTACGATTTATTTATGAACTCTAAACCAATATGGTACGAGGAGTAACTTGAAAAAAGATAGCAAAACCTTTGTAGTACAATGCGAAGGATATTTTTTCTTATTAATACATTACAAGGGAAAAGTAAAAACAAGCGGAAAGGATGGTGAAATTATGGAAGGCTTATTTAAGGATATACGTTATTTAAAGGGAGTAGGAGAAAAGAAGTCACAGTATTACGAAAAGCTGGGAGTAAGGACAGTTTACGACTTACTTTATCATCTTCCGAGAAATTATATAGACTATTCCTGTCCTGTTTCACCTCCTGAAGCAAGAAACGACACAAATGCCGTGCTTCGTGGTACAATAGTCAAAAAAATGCCTGAGCAGAGAATTCGCAAGGGACTGAGTATTTTCAAGGCTGTTGCAACAGACGGAACATACGATTTCATTATTATAATCTATAATAACGTGTACGGCTTCCGTGCACTTAAAGAGGGAGAAGAATACTGCTTTTACGGCAAAATTTCAGGTACTCCTTTAAGACGTGAAATAAGCTCTCCACGTATTATCAAGGCGAATTCCGAACCATTGCAGCCGGTATATCCGCTTACAACCGGACTTACTTCCGGAGCGGTTCTGACAAATATGCGTGAGGCTGTATTTACTCTTGAAAAAAATCCGTTTGACAGTATGCCCACAAATATTTTAATGGAAAATAATCTGATGTCGCTTCCTCACGCTCTTACAAGCATACATTTTCCGAAAAATCTTGATGAAGCCGAAGAAGCAAGGAAACGGCTTGCTTTTGATGAGCTTCTTATTCTGCAGCTCGGACTTATGACACTTAAAAAGCGTACCCGTGAAAAAACGTCCCTTGTTATGAAAAAAACGGACATTTCCGGCTTTTTTGACGCTATGCCCTTTGAAATGACGGATGCGCAGAAACGATGCGTGGCTGAAATAACAGGTGACCTTACAAAGCCACATCCTATGAACAGGCTTTTGCAGGGTGACGTTGGAAGCGGTAAAACTGCCGTAGCGGCGGCAGCCTGCTATTTTGCATACAAAAACGGATGCCAGTCAGCAGTAATGGCACCGACAGAAATTCTTGCAGTGCAGCATTATCATACAATGAAAGGCTTTTTGGAACCGCTCGGCGTAAATGTGGTACTGCTTACAGGTTCAATGACAGCAAAACAAAAACGTGAGGTAAAAGAAAAGCTTCAGAATGGAGAAGCGACCGTTGTTGCAGGAACACATGCAATAATTCAAAAGGATGTTGGATTTTTAAAGCTGGGACTTGTTATAACAGATGAACAGCACCGCTTCGGTGTGGCGCAGCGTGCAGCCCTTGCCGATAAGGGTGACAGTCCTCACCGACTTGTAATGTCAGCTACTCCTATACCAAGAACACTTGCTCTTATCATATATGGTGACCTTGACATTTCCATTATTGATGAAATGCCAAAGGGGAGACAGCCTGTTAAAACATATGCAGTAACCGAAAAAATGCGTGAGAGGGTTTATAATTTTCTGAAAAAGGAAATTGATGACGGAAGTCAGGCATATATTGTTTGTCCTATGATTGAAGACAGTGAATCGGATTTGCAGGCTGTTAAATCCTATGCAGACAACATCAGAAAAAATCAGTTTGCCGATTATGAAGTGGGTTTGCTTCATGGTAAAATGAAAGCCAATGAAAAAAATGAGGTAATGCAGAAATTCAAGAATAAGGAAATAGAAATTCTTGTTTGCACTACTGTTGTTGAAGTAGGGGTTGATGTTCCCAATGCATCGGTTATGGTGATAGAGAATGCAGAAAGATTTGGTCTTTCCCAGCTTCACCAGTTAAGAGGGCGTGTGGGACGTGGCAGCAAGCAAAGTCATTGTACGCTTATTACAAGCAATACAGGCGAGGACTGTGTTAAAAGAATGAAAATAATGAGCAGTACCTCTGACGGGTTTAAGATTTCCGAGGAGGATCTGAAGCTTCGTGGACCGGGCGACTTCTTCGGTAATCGTCAGCACGGTCTGCCGCCGCTTAAAATTGCCGATGTTGCGGCTGACATGGAAATGATGAATCTTACAAAAAAGATTGCTCAGGAAATTATTTCAAAAGACCCTGAGCTGAAAACTGCAGAGTACAGTGGATTGAAGATAGAGGTTATAAGGCTTTTTGGTCGCAATGGAGAAAATTCTTTCAATTAAGCATTAAACTACACACAAAACATATAAATAAATTATGCAAATTGAACAAACTTGGATTTTTTTCAAAAAAGGTATTGACTTTTAGCGGAATATGGTGTAAAATGTAATAGTCGCTTGAGGGAAACAAAAAACAAACGACAATGTGGGAGCATAGCTCAGCTGGGAGAGCATCTGCCTTACAAGCAGAGGGTCATAGGTTCGAGCCCTATTGTTCCCACCACATTTGGCCTGGTAGTTCAGTTGGTTAGAACGCCGCCCTGTCACGGCGGAGGTCGTGGGTTCGAGTCCCATTCAGGTCGCCATTAAGGCTTATGCCTCTGTAGCTCAGTCGGTAGAGCAGGGGACTGAAAATCCCCGTGTCGTTGGTTCGATTCCGACCGGAGGCACCACAGAGAATATGTAAATATTCTCTGTAAAATGCGGAATTAGCTCATCTGGTAGAGCGCCACCTTGCCAAGGTGGAGGTAGCGAGTTCGAGCCTCGTATTCCGCTCCATTATTCGTCGGGGAAATATTCTCGGCGTGTCACGAATCCTAAGACTTTCGTCTTGGGATTTTTTTATTGCCTGGGAATAATTGACATATAATTATTTTAATGTTAAAATATAATTAAAATAAACTTCAAGGAGGATAATATGAAGAAAATTGCATCATTACTTACAGTGCTTGTAATGACATGTACATTTCTTGCAGGCGTTATACCTGTAAACGCAGAAGAACCACAGACGGGAACAGACCCTGCGTTCGAAAATGAATTTTCAGTTGAGGGTACAAACTCATTTGGTAACCTTTTAAGTGACGAGCTTGACACCGTGGCGGCTGAGCAAGAGGCAAACAACGGCTGCAATGTTTTTGCTGCGGAGGTTACAGGCAATGAAGTTTTCGTAGAGTTTGAAACAACTCAGTACTGTACACTTTTAGCGGCCGTTTACACTGAAGACGGTGTGCAGATGCTTGCGTCGGGAACAGCAGAGGTTACGCCGGAAGAAACGGAGAAAACAGTTACAATCGAAACGGAGGAAATGCCGGAATATTTCTATCTTAAAGTGTTTCTGGTAGACACAAACACTCTCCGTCCGATTTGCACTGCCTACGAATCACCGAACTACACACAGGAAATGCAGGAATTTTTCGCAAAAACCGTTGACGATTTTGATGCGGAAAGGGTTCTCAACCTTGATGAAGACCCTACAAACAATTTTGCGGTTTTCAGCGAGGACACAGTACTTATCCAGTCGGATGAGAATACAAATACAGTAACATCGGCTGATGAGGAACTTGATGTTTACATTATTGAAAATGCGGATGAATCTGTAACCTCACTCCGGAATGGTGATATTTTCTCCCTTGAAGCCGATGACGGAAATATTCTTATCGTTAAGGTTGACGAGGTTACTGTTGACGGTACAACTGCCAAAGTTTATGGTCAGGATACTGACATGGAAGAAGTTTTCGAATATGTGAAAATTGATGCAAGTCAGAATACTGAGGAAGCTGAAATCGACCCGTCAAATCTTGAAGAAGGTATAATTTACAACGGACTTGTTGAGTATACCGAAGATACTGAAGATACAGAACAGGGTAGCGGAGCGTCTACATATAATGCAAAATCAGGTTATGTTTCAAGCAGACCGAGGGCACTTGTAGATGAAGAGTATACCAAATCTAAAAAAGCGTCCCTTGAATTTTTTAAATTTGCTGTTGGTGATGATGCTGGGAATGTAAGCCTGACAGGTGAGGTAGGATTGGAGCTTACTGCCAGCCTTAAGGTTTATATAACCTTTTCATATCGTTTTGTTGAAGTCGGATTTGATATTTCAGCCTTTGTTGATATATCTCTGACCGGTGAAGTAAAAGCAGATCTTATAAATTTTCCGAGTTTTAAATTTCCTATATTTTATGGTATAAATTTTGAAGTTATTCCTAAGTTGGTGTTAGAGTGTTCGGCGGGAATTTCTGCTAAAGGTGAAATTATTCAGAGCGCTACTTTCAGTGCAGAGTCAGATTCTGATTCCAACTCTCATTCATGTTCGATAGATATACCGAAGCCGGTTGCTAAGCTGACTGTTACAGCTGAAGGAAAGTTATTTATAGGATTTACATTAGAGCCGCAGATTAATATCGTTGATGATAAAATTGCTAAAATCGGCATTGAATTTGCATTTGGTGCAGAATTTAAGGGTGAAAAGGTTCTGGCAGAGATATCAACAGCCAAAGAAGAAGAAAAGGAAAAACATGAATGTGGATTCTGCATTGATGGTGATATAAATGCAGTTTTATCGGCAGATTTTGAAGTAAAGTTTGCAAATTCGAAACAATTAACCTTTAACCGTACCATAGGTGAAACAAATCGTAAAATAGGCGATTTTTATTATTCCTTTTCAAAGAAAGAACATGGTTTTGGCACTTGTCCGTATTATTCATACCAGGTGAAATTTGAAGCTGTTGACAAAAACGGCAATCCACTTCCGGATACAAATATAACAATTCAGAATGATAATGTAGATAAAACTGCTGTAACTGACGGTTTCGGAATATATGATGAATTCTTTAAAAGTGGAGCATATAAGGTTATTGCCGAAAAAGGCGGACAGAAAATTTTAAAATATGTTTTGGTGATGGGGAACCCGAAAAGCGTTAAATTCAAATTCAATAAATCGGCAGAGGAACTGAAAGAGGAAATTACGGTAACAACAGCCGCACCGGTAACAACCACAACAACTCAGACGACAGTAACTCTAACAGAACCTATTGAAGTTGATGAAAATTTGACATATGATAAAATTGACGAAGATAATGACGGAATTTATGATTACATTGAAATAACCGGCTGCAACCAAGAAGCTACAGAAGTTGAAATTCCTGCAGAAATAGATGGATTGCCTGTTAAAAGTATAGGATATTCTGCGTTTTATGAATGTACAAGCCTTAAAAGCATAGCAATCCCTGATAGTGTAACAAGCATTGAAGATTATGCATTTTATAATTGTACATCTCTTGAAAATGTAACAATCCCAGACAGTGTAACAAGTATAGGAGATGATGCATTTTATTATTGTACAAGTCTTACAAGTATAACAATTCCCAACAGTGTTACAAGTATAGGAGATTATGCATTTTCTTCTTGTCGCAGTCTTACAAGTATAACAATCCCGGACAGTGTTACAAGTATAAAATTTATGGCATTTTATAATTGTACATCTCTTGAAAATGTAACAATCCCAGACAGTGTAACAAGTATAGGAGATGATGCATTTTCTAATTGTACAAGTCTTATAAGTATAACAATTCCCAACAGTGTAACAAGTATAGGAGATGAGGCATTTGGGGGTTGTAGAAGACTTGAAAGCATAACAATTCCTGATAGTGTTACAAGTATAGGAGGGTATGCATTTTACAATACACCATGGCTTGAAGCAAAACAGGCTGAAAATCCACTTGTCATTGTAAATAATATTCTGATTGATGGTAAGACATGTTCAGGTGATGTTGTAATTCCTGATGGTGTCACAAGTATAGGATATAGTGCATTTGATTGTTGTTACGACTTTGAAAGTGTAACAATCCCTGACAGCGTAACAAGTATAGGAGATTCTGCATTTTCTAATTGTAGATCTCTTGAAAGCGTATCGATTGGAAACAGCGTAACAAGTATAGGAGGGTATGCATTTTACAATACACCATGGCTTGAAGCAAAACAGGCTGAAAATCCACTTGTCATTGTAAATAATATTCTGATTGATGGTAAGACATGTTCAGGTGATGTTGTAATTCCTGATGGTGTCACAAGTATAGGATATAGTGCATTTGATTGTTGTTACGACCTTGAAAGTGTAACAATCCCTGACAGCGTAACAAGTATAGGAGATTATGCATTTTCTAATTGTAGATCTCTTGAAAGCGTATCGATTGGAAACAGCGTAACAAGTATAGGAGATAGTGCATTTTATTTTTGTGGTCAGCTTACAGATGTATATTATTCCGGAACTGAAGAGCAATGGAATGAAATTTCAATAGGTTCAGATAATAGTGATCTTACAGCAGCAACAATCCACTTCAACAGCACTGGTTCAACATCAACCGCCTCCTATTCTGCTTTAACCCTTGCCGCAGATGAAATAGACAACACAAAGCAGTTTTCTGACCTTTTACCAAATGAAATTTACAACTTCTATGCGCTTAAATCTAATGAAGCCGAAAGCATGCTTTCATCAGACAATCTGCTTTATATAAATCAGTCGGTATCTGACGAAAACGGAAATCTTACAGTTTCATACATACCAAAGGAAGAATACGCAGACGCTGTATTTATAGTAAAGGCTATGTCAAAGACTGACCTTTCATCAGCTGAAGTTACCCTTTCGGACATGCCTTATAATGGCGAAGAACAGTTTGCAGAGCCTGTTGTAACACTTGACGGAATTACACTTGAACAGGGTACTGATTACGATATTGAGGGTGATTACAGCGCCATAAATTCAGGTGACTACGAAATAACAATTGTCGGAACAGGTGACTATACAGGCGAGGTCACAGCAAGCTACAGCATAACCTGTGAGCATGAATTTACAGACGGAATCTGTGGTATATGTGGTACAGAGTGCGGACATATCTATGAAGATGGTATCTGTACTGAATGCGGAGAAACAGAAGACATTGACTATGTTATCGGCGACGCCAATAACGATGGCAAGATGACTGTCAGCGACGCTGCATTTATCGCAAGAACACTTGCAAAACGTGAGATAATCAGTGTAATATTAAATCCGGCGGCAGATTATAACAGTGACGGAAAAGTAACTGTATCAGATGCGGCGGCTATCGCAAGAGAGCTTGCAAAGGCGAAAACAAAATCATAATAATTACGGGGCTGCCAAACAGTCCCGTATTATATTTAAAAAATAAAAAAGAAAGAGAGCTGCTATGCATTGCATAACAGCTCTAAGAGAGTGACATAATTTTAGAGGAGATGAAATTGTCTGACTTTAACTTGCCGGCTTGTACCGACACTAATATTATGCCTTCTTTTTGTGATAAAATTATGATATGCGGGTGATTATTTAAAAAAATCATTCAGAAAAAAATGTCAGCAAAAATAAAGAATAATCTATTTATCAGGGAAAATAATATTCCTACGGGCATTTTTGAAAATGCAGATTGATTTTTTAATTGCCGCAGATATATTTATTTGTATTTTTTATGCTCGTAGGAAACGAGGTGTAAAATATGTTGTTGGACAAAATTGCTTTAAGTCTGCTTATCATCGGCGGTCTTAACTGGGGTCTTGTTGGTATTTTTGAATTTGACCTGGTATCATGGCTGTTTGGTGGTACAGACGCTATTTTAAGCAGAGCCGTATATATACTGGTTGCCATTTCCGCACTCTGGTGTATTACGCTTCTTTTTCGTTCCGACGAAAGGCTTGTTGAAGCAACAGACTCATAAAGCCGAAATAACCGACGTGTTTTAACGTCGGTTATTTTGTCATTATACAAGCTGTAGGACGCATATAAATACCTCAAGAGGTGATTTTATGGGACTTACATCTGCTTCCACAGGCAAATCCTTGAATAATACTGAAAAATTCAAAAAGAAAGATGACGAATTTCTGGTAGCTCTTGCCGGAAATCCCAATGTGGGAAAATCCACTGTTTTCAACGCCCTGACAGGTCTCCGTCAGCATACCGGCAACTGGGCGGGGAAAACGGTTACAAATGCTCTTGGAAGATGTGAATATCAGGGCGAAAAATATCTGCTGGCGGATATTCCGGGTACATATTCGCTTATGGCAAATTCTGCCGAGGAAGAAGCGGCAAGGGATTTTCTTTGCTTTAAAAATCCTGATGCCGTTATTGTTGTATGTGATGCAACATGTCTTGAAAGAAACTTGAATCTCGTTCTGCAGATTCTGGAAATCAACACAAAGGTTGTTGTATGCATAAATCTTATGGATGAAGCGGAAAAAAAGAATATCAGTGTGGATATACAAAAACTGTCGGAGCTGTTGGGTGTCCCGGTGGTGGGGATGACGGCAAGGGATGGTAAAGGGATAGATGAACTTATGCTGACTCTTGGTGAGGTGCTGAAAAAGGACAGTTTAAATGCTGTTCAGGTGGAATACGAGGATATTATCGAACAGGAAGTGCAGAGAATATCCGCAGAGGTACAAAAGCTTATCGGGGAGAAATTACCGTCAAGGTGGACAGCACTTCGGTTGCTTGAGGGCAATGAAGCTTTATGCAACAAAATCAGCGTTTATACAGATTGTGACATTGTCGGAGAAATGTTCGGAGCTGTCAATAAAAGTGCCGAAACCCTTGCAAAGGCTTGTATCGGTCAACAGAAGCTGAGCGACAGTGTAGTGTCCTCTGTTGTGAGAAAAGCAGAGGAAATTGCCGGTGAAGCAGTAACCTGCAACAAAACAACTATAAACCGTGACAGAAAAATTGACTCTGTGCTTACAAGCAGAATATGGGGTATACCTATTATGATAGGTATTCTCGGCTTTATTTTCTGGCTTACGGCAGTAGGGGCAAATTATCCGTCGGCTTTGCTGTCGCAATTTCTGTTTTTTATCGGTGACAAAATTGATGATTTCCTTACGGCTGTAGGCTGTAATGAGGTTGTGCGCGATATGGCAGTAAACGGTGTTTATCGTGTACTTGCATGGGTGGTTTCAGTAATGCTTCCGCCTATGGCAATATTTTTTCCGCTGTTTACCATTCTCGAAGATGTCGGCTATCTTCCGAGAGCCGCCTACAACCTCGACCGTCTTTTCAAACGTTCGGGTGCATGCGGAAAACAAGCTCTTACAATGGCAATGGGACTTGGCTGCAATGCCGCAGGAGTAACCGGATGCCGGATTATTGAATCGCCAAGGGAAAGGCTTATTGCAATTCTTACCAATAATTTTATGCCCTGCAACGGGCGTTTTCCTACTCTTATAACAATTATCTCCATATTTTTCACTGCCACAATGACAGGCACACTTAAATTCGGAATATCCGCACTGCTTTTGCTGGGACTTATTCTGCTGGCAGCTCTGATGACACTGCTGGTGTCATGGATTTTATCCAGAACAGTTCTTGAGGGTATCCCCTCAACCTTCATTCTTGAACTGCCGCCATACCGCCGGCCACAAATCGGAAAGGTGATTGTTCGTTCGGTTTTTGACAGAACTATATTTGTTCTTGGCAGAGCATGCGCTGTTGCAGCACCTGCCGGACTTATTATATGGATTCTTGCAAATTTAAAAGCAGGTGATTCAAGTCTGCTTTCACATCTTTCGGAATTTTTGAATCCACTGGGGCATATACTTGGAATGGACGGGGTTATCCTGCTTGGATTTATTCTTGGTTTTCCGGCAAATGAAATTGTTCTGCCTATTATACTTATGTGCTACATGTCATCAGGAACGCTTGTTGATATTTCTGATACGGTAACCATTAAGAATATTCTGCAAGGCAACGGGTGGGATGCTGTAACAGCACTTTGTATGCTTGTATTTACCATTTTTCATTTTCCATGCTCCACAACCTGTCTTACAATAAAAAAAGAAACAGGAAGTCTCGGATATACACTGGCAGCCATTGCAATACCAACTCTGACAGGCATGGCGCTGTGCTTCGGGATTTCCTACATTTCAAAACTGATAGGAGGGTAAAATAAAGACTTTTTTAATATAAATAAAAGGTAAAATAAAAAAATATAAATTTTTTGTCAAAACTGCTTGAACAGTATAACTTTTTATGTTATAATGTACTTAATTGTAAAACGGCTTTGATGCCGATTGACAAAACAATTTATTAAAGGAGTAAAAATATGAAGTTCGGATTTTTTGATGACGCTAAAAAAGAATATGTCATTACTTCCCCAAAAACACCTTATCCATGGATAAACTATCTCGGTACACAGGAATTCTTCTCTCTGATTTCCAACACAGCCGGCGGTTATTCATTCTTTAAGGATGCAAGACTCAGACGAATCACACGTTATCGTTACAACAATGTTCCAGTTGACATGGGCGGACGTTATTTCTATATCAATGATAACGGTACAATCTGGAATCCGGGCTGGTCACCTGTAAAAACAGAGCTTGACAGCTATGAATGCCGTCACGGTATGGGTTATACTATTATCAAAGGTTCTAAAAATGACCTTACAGCTGAAGTAACATTCTTCGTACCACAGGATTATGCAGGTGAAGTTCAGCAGGTTGTTTTAACAAACAATGGCAGTGCAGCTAAAACTTTCAAGTTCTTCTCATTTGCAGAATGGTGCTTATGGGATGCGCAGGATGACTGCACAAACTTCCAGAGAAACTTCTCAACAGGTCGTGTAGAGGTTGAAGGCTCAACAATCTATCACAAGACAGAATACAGAGACAGACGTGACCACTATGCATTCTATACAGTAAATGACGCTATTGACGGCTATGATACAGACAGAGATTCATTTATCGGTCTTTACAACGGCTTTAATGACCCGCAGGCAGTAATTGATGGCAAGGCTACAAATTCATTTGCAGACGGCTGGTCACCAATTGCTTCACACTATAAGGAAATCACACTTGCTCCGGGTGAAAGCAAGACACTCGTTTTCGTTCTCGGTTATGTTGAAAATCCTGCTGACAAAAAGTTCGAAGCTGACGGTCAGACAATCAATAAAGAAAAAGCTCACGCAATGATTGAAAAGTACAATACACCTGAAAAGGTTGAGGCCGGTCTTGCAGAGCTCAAGGCAGCATGGGATAAGCTCCTTGGAATATTCAATGTAAACACTCCTGATGACAAGGTTGACAGAATGGTTAATATCTGGAACCAGTATCAGTGTATGGTAACATTTAACCTTTCACGTTCAGCTTCATACTTTGAAAGCGGTATCGGACGTGGTATGGGCTTCAGAGATTCAAATCAGGATATCCTCGGCTTTGTACACCAGATTCCTGACAGAGCAAGAGAAAGACTTATTGACCTTGCATCAACACAGCTTCCTGACGGCGGCTGCTATCACCAGTATCAGCCACTTACAAAGAAGGGTAACTCCGATATCGGCGGTGACTTCTCAGATGACCCACTGTGGATGATTCTTTCAGTTGGTTCATACATCAAGGAAACAGGCGACTGGTCAATTCTTGACGAAATGGTTCCATATGATAATGATGAATCAAAGGCTAAGCCAATGCTTGACCACCTTACAGTTTCATTCTATCATATTGTAAATAATCTCGGTCCGCACGGACTTCCACTTGCAATGCGTGCTGACTGGAACGACTGTATCAACCTTTCATGCTTCTCAGATAAGCCAGGCGAAAGCTTCCAGACATATACAAACCCTAAGTTTGCAGCAGAAGGCGGCTACTCAAAGGTTGCTGAATCTGTAATGGTTGCTACACTCTTTACATATGCAGGTCCTGCTTATGTTGGTATTCTCCGTCACCTTGGCAAGAACGATGAAGCTGACAAGGCACAGGCTGAAATTGACAAGATGAAGGCTAATGTTATGGAACACGCTTTTGACGGTGACTGGTTCCTCAGAGCTTATGACGCTTCAGGCGAAAAGATGGGTTCAAAGGAATGTGAAGAAGGTAAAATCTTCATTGAACCACAGGGCTTCGCAGTTATGTCAGAAATCGGTAAGGATCAGGGCGCTGACCTCAAGACACTTGAATCTATCGACAAGTACCTCAACACAAAGTATGGTCTTGTTCTTAATAATCCTGCATTCACAAAGTACTATGTTCAGTACGGTGAAATCTCAACATATCCGGGCGGATATAAGGAAAACGCAGGTATCTTCACACATAACAATGCATGGATTATCTGTGCTGAAGCTTATGCAGGTCGTGGTGACAAGGCATTTGAATACTATTCAAAGATTGCTCCTGCATTCAATGAAGATATTTCAGAGCTTCACAAGACAGAGCCTTATGTATACGGTCAGATGATTGCCGGTAAGGATGCAAGCAGATTCGGTGAAGGAAAGAACTCATGGCTTACAGGTACAGCTGCATGGAATATGGTTGCTATTTCACAGTATATCCTTGGCGTACAGCCTGACTTTGACGGTCTGAAGGTTGATCCAAGTATTCCGGCGGCATGGGATGGCTTCAAGGCTACAAGACAGTTCAGAGGTGCAACATACGACATTACATTCAAGAACCCTGACCACGTTTGCAAGGGTATCAAGTCTGTTACTGTTGACGGTAATGCAATTGAAGGCAATGTTCTTCCTGTATTCGGTGATGGTAAGACACATAATGTTGAAGTTGTAATGGGTTAATCAAAATTTCAATATAAATTAAAAGGGCACTTCCTTTTTGGGAAGTGTCCTAATTGTATTATAGTAGGGATAAAATGGAATTTTAAATAAATTTATATTTATCTTTCTGTTTATATTCCTTACTTTTCTTGCTTGCACAAGAAAAGTAACAAAAGAATGCACAAACTTTCTTATAAAAAGAAAGTTTGAACAAAGAAAATAATACTTAAAACTGTGAGTGAATTCAGACTGTTTCCCCGTAAAAGGCAATGTCTGACTGATAATAAGCATACTCATAATTAAAAGTCAACTTCAGACATATTCCACCCATGTTTTTAATGCTTTTATTTTGATAAAGCCTTGAAATTATGAAGCTGCAAATTATTTTTTATTGCAACCATCCGCAAATGGACTTTTAATTCTGCAATTATGAAGTTGACAGGTACAGGGAAACATTATTATTTAAGTGACAAATTCATGCATAGAATTTTTTCTTTTTGGTCAAGCTTTTTCTGTTTCGAAGAAAAGAAAAAGCTTGTGCATTTCTTGTGCTGTTTTATCATTAG
>SVNU01000036.1 GCA_015066715.1 Ruminococcus sp.
TTGCTTGCAGCGTTAAGTTCCTATCCACTAAAAATTCCATAAATCATTCTCCGTTTCCCGAAAATAAAAAAGAGCTTATCCGAACACCAAAATATTTGATGCTCAAATAAACTCTTTTTACTATATTAAATTTGGAATTATATGGGATTTTCTGGTTCTCATAACCCGAAGGTCGTTGGTTCAAATCCAGCCTCCGCAACCACGTAGGTAAGCCGTTTGATTGATTTCAGGCGGCTTATTATTTTGCTCAAAAACAGCGTTTAGGGCACTATTAGGGCACTAACACCTCAAAACAGGACACCAAAAAACGCAACAAAACAACAAATAAATCCGCTCACCTACCCTGTTATATCAAGCATACCCCGACCTCTTTTTACTTGAAATTTATGCACGGGGGGGCGTTATATGTGTGTCCAAGAGTTACCCCGCAAAAATTTTTACACTTTCCACGCGAAAAATCTCATATAAATAATTCAAGGCAGTTTCCATTTAATTTTGGAAGCTGCCTTTTTTGTTATCCTGCTATTGTTTCCTTATTATCTTCTTTATCGTCCTGGGCATTCTTTTTAAGCTTTTGAGTAAAAAGAACATCTCCGAGGGTGTCTGCTATTCTTGAATTTGCTTCTTCAAGAACGTGAGCATATATATTTTGTGTTGTACTTGGCTGGGCGTGGCCTAAATAGCCTGAAATTGATATTGTATCAAGTCCGTTGAAATAGAGCAAACTTGCCGCTGTATGTCTGAATTGATGTGGATGCAGATGCGGTAAATTATGACGTTTTGAAAAAGAAGAAAGCCATTGAGCAATGGAATCCGGGTGAAGCGGATAGCCTAAATTATCAAAGTTTTCCGATACAAAAATAAAATCATTCTCAAAAGTCTGCATTACACCTTTTCCATCGGGAATAGAAATATTTCTGTTCCACTTGCTCCCTGAATCGCTTATGAGCGGGTCATAATACTTTTGCTTGTACTCCTTCAGAAGCTGCATAACCTGAACAGGAAGTTTAATAAAGCGGTTTGACTTCTCTGTTTTGGGAATATCTGTGTAAATACCTATATCAGGCTGATAATAAACACAACGCTCAATATGTATCTGATTAAACTCCCAGTTTACACAGGACCAACGCAAGCCTATAATTTCGCCACGTCTTGCACCTGTTGCAATGAGCAGGTTAATTATAGTTTTCCATTTCAAAGGCTCATATTCAAGAGCATCCATAATCTCATTGACCTGCTCCAATTCAAGATAATCAGCCTTTGGAGCAATACATTTAGGCGGCATTGCCCTTGCAGCAGGATTATAAGGAATAAGGTTTTCTTTTACAGCCATTTCAAGAACAGCGTGAATTACTCTGTGATGTTCCTTTACTGTCTTGGGTGAAAGAGGCTTCATATTCCTTTGCACCTTAAACAGCTCATTTGTAGGAACATTAAAAGCCTTTGCTATTTTATCCGCTGTAGTTTCAGCTATAATTTTCCCCTTCATTGCAAGGTTGAATGTGGTATAAGACATATTCAGCTTTTCCTTGCAGAAAGTTTCCTTGTTTGTATACCCCGCCTTCTTCACAAGTGCCCCTATATCAACGTTAGGCCTAACAACAGCCTTTGCACCCTGCAAGCGTAAACCGTCCTGTGAAAGCTGTCTATACAATTCATTCAAGTGTTGAGGGCGAATATCAGCAATCTTGATGTGTCCGATACCTGCGTTTATGCGTACAAGCAATTCTCTGTAACGCATTTCTGTATTGTGTCGAAGCACTCCGCTGTCAGCCTTCACCTTCATTACATAGTCAGCATAGTTTTCAAATTTCTGCTTACCGTCACCCATAAGACCGAGTTTGCATTGTTCCTCAAAAAGTGTTGCCTGACGGTTAAGCTCTTTTTCAATCTGCTTTTTCGTCATATTCGGAGCAGGTTTCCACGTCATTTCGTAGGGCCTTATCTTCTCCCCTGATGCCGAATACCCTGCTGCCACTCTTATTCTGTAAGAAACTATTTCGCCGTTTTTATTCGTTCTTGGGGTTATGTTGGGCATGGTAAAACCTCCTTAATATCTTATATATCCATCTTTTCCAAAAAAGAAATAAACTCCTTACTAATGCAATATTCTAAATAATCCATATATTTCTTATCGTCATATTTGTGTTTAGAAAACAAGCTTGAGCCAGTTATTTTTTTGAATTCGTTATTATATTTTTCTTGCATTAAATATATCTCTTCATCTAATAAATTATTATTCTTCCGTAAATTATCAAGATAATGTTCTTTTAATTTAGAGTTTTTGAGCATACTCATATACTCTAATACTGAATCTGACAATTGTAAAAAAATCTCATTTTCTATAAATCTATTAATTGGTAGACAAAATGAAGGCGGGAAAAACACATCAATTATTTCACCACTATTAGGTCCTTCTCCGTTTTCTTTTCTAATGCTCTTATTTATAGCCTCTGTTCTATTCATTTCTCTTTTAACCTTTTTATCTTCTTCAATATAAGTGTGAAGCTTATTTATTGCTTCCATTGATAAACCTGTATAATCACATATATCACTTACAATTGAATTATTATCCATATGTTTTATTGTAGGATTATTTGTAATACAAAGTAAATAATCTGCCGACACATCAAAAAATACAGCTAAATTAACAATAGATTCTAATTTGGGTGCTCGCCTTCCTGTTTCGTAAGAATTAATAATATCTCTGCTGACACCAACCTCATACCCTAATTCTTTTTGACTTATGTTTTTTTCAATTCGCAATTTAGCAATTCTTAATCCTATCTCCTTAATTGTCTCTTTGTCCATAATTACACCTCTTCTTTTTAAAAATGTCTCATATTTCATAAATATACAAAAACGCCTTGGCCTCCGCAAAAATGTCGTATATAATTAAAAGCGACAAAATGTTGTTGTAACAATTATACCGCAATATAAATTCATTGTCAAGCACTTGGAGGTGATAAAATGACAGGGAACGAAGTAAAGGCATTAATTCTTTCAAAGAACTTAAAATGTTGGGAAGTTGCTGAAGCTTGGGGAATGACAGACGGCAATTTCTCACGCAAATTAAGAAAACCATTCAATGAAGAAGATACAGCAAAGCTTTATCAGATTATCGAAACACTTACACACAAGAAACAGGAGGTCTAAAACTATGTTCTACGTAAAAGCCACACTCGCAGAAGGTGTTGAAATCAATATCGACATTACAGATGAGAACGTATTTACACGTTGCCCTGTTTGTGGTAAGGAAATGAATGTTGATATTGTAGAATACGCAAGAGGCACAGAATTTGACCTTTGTGGTACATCGGTCTACTGTAGTAAAGAATGTTATGAACAAGTGAAAGGAGAAAACTAATAATGATACCTGCAAAATACTTTTTTGACAGAGAAGGCAACCTTGCAAGAATAACAAGAGTAGGCCTTATTCCAACAAACGTCGACAACTCCGAATTTTACTCAATCGGACTTGCCTATCCTGATAATTCAACAAATAATGCTTTCATAAGAGATAATCTTGACGGCACATATGCAATTGTAGTTGAAGAGGAAAACGACGAAAAAACAGGAAAAATGGAAGCTATAAGATTCGTTGGTGATACAATGTATTATGCCGACGATACCGAACATATTCCGCAGGAAGATGTTATCAGCATTGATGTTGAGCATATAAGCAAGCTGATAGAAAGCCTTACTATTCTTGGGAGTGCAATGGAAAATACTATTGCTTCTGTCCATAGCCTTTTCAATCCACAAAAATAAAACGCCTCCTGCTGAATACTTTGGCGAGTCGCAGCAGAAAGCGTATATTGAATCAATAAAGTCTATTGACCCGTTCCTATTGTACCACATCGGGGACGGTTTTTCAAGGAGGAATTATTATTTATGGAAAATGAACTCGTTTTCTTACCCGATAACTACATAAATGCAGAACCTTTTACATATTCAAACATTATCGCTGAACATACAAACATATCTCATCATGCAATTAAACAGCTTATTGTAAAATATGAAAATGACCTTTCTGAATTAGGCACGCTTGCATTTGAAATTCAAGCGTGCCCCCACAAAACTGGTGCTTCACTTGAAAAAATATATCACCTCAATGAACAGCAGGCAACACTTCTCATCACATATATGAAAAATACTGAACCTGTTCGCCGCTTCAAGAAAGCACTTGTAAAGGGATTTTTCGCAATGAGAGAAGAACTTACAGAACGCAGAATTAACCGCAGTATGCTCAAGCATACACATAAAAGCCTTGCAGAAGCTGTAAAGCTTATTCCTCCGCACCCTCATTCTGCATTTGATTATGCAAAATATCACGCCCTTGCATATATTGTTGCATTCGGTTGTTCACCTTCCAAGCTTAAAAAGCGGCGTAATGCCAAAGCATAAGCAAGTGTTGCCGACTATCTCACAGCAGCTGAAATTGAGAGTGTTGCCAATATCAAGGACAAAATATGCGTTTGCATTGAAATGGGTATGGAATACGCTGAAATCAAGGATAAGCTTATGAAAATGCAAATTCAAAATTTATCATCAAAGGAGAATTGAAAATGACAGGGATGAAAATGTACACAATAGCCGAAGCCTCTAACAGCTTCGGCGTTACAGAATACGCATTACGCAAATGGGTAAGAGACGGCACTTTGCCTTCTGTAAAAATCGGTAAAAAGTATCTGATTAATGAGCAGGTGCTTGAAAAGTTCCTGCAAGGTGAAAGCCTTAACGCACCTGCTCAGAATGACAGCGTTTGCCAAATCAAACCTATTAGTGTGAGGGGCGTTATCAATGGCTGAAATAAAATGGATAAAAATATGCACAGATATTTTTGATGACGAAAAGATATTACTAATCGAAAGCAATCCTGAAAAAGATAGTATTATAGTCATTTGGTTTAAACTTTTATGTTTGGCTGGAAAACAAAATAATAACGGTGTATTTATTGTAAATGACAAAATAGCATACACCGATGAAATGCTTGCAACAATATTTCGCCGGCCATTAGAAACTGTAAAATTAGCATTAGATGTTTTTGAACAATATGGAATGATTGAAATAATAAACGGAACTATCACTATTCCAAAATGGGAAAAACATCAAAACATAGGAGCTTTAGAAAAATACAGAGAAGACAATCGCAAAAGAGTAGCCAAGCATCGACAGAAACAAAAAAATATCATAAACACTTGTAACGTTACTGATAATGTTACAGTAACGTTATGTAACGCAACAGATAAGAAAGAAGATAAGAAAGAAGATAAGAAATATATATCTTGTCCAAATTCTGACGATTTGGACGTTAATGATGATATTTCAAAATTCAAACCCAAAAATGTCATAACCGTAAACAAAGCTGACGCCATTGCCCATATCTATAAAGCTTATCCACGCAAAGAAAGTAAAACAAAAGGTGTTGATTATGCTTTAGAATATCTCACAGGACGTAAGATTGCAGGATTAGGTACATTCAAATACAATCACGAACAGATATATTGTGCTGTACGTGAATACGCAATAGAATGCGAAGAAAAATTTACAGAGAAACGATATATAAAACTTTTTTCAAGTTTTATGAATGGTACTATAATAGACTATGTTGAACAATCTGCCAAGGGTTATGAGGATTATATGCAACGGACTTATGGTGATGAGTGGCGAAATATTAAGTTTAACTATATACCTTGAGAACGGAGGATACCTTTGACAAACGAACAGCTCGCAGGCTTCATAAAACAAGGCGGCAATGATGAACTTATACCGTTGTTATGGAATAATGTCAAAAAACTTTTATACATACTTGCTGACCGTTATTACAGAGCATACAGCGATGATTTAAGCCGTTACGGTATTACTGTATGGGATTTGAAACAGCAGGCTTTCGGTGCGTTTCTGAAAGCAATAGAAGGATATGATGAAAGCAAAGGCTATAAATTTATTTCTTATTTGAAGTATCCTTTCAAGAATGAAATACGAAGCCTCCGCACCCATGACACGCTTAACAAGTCCGAAAGCCTTAATACAATGATAACGGAAAAGGACAACATTGAAGCCTATGAGCTGGGCGATACAATTCCTGATGAACATTCTCTTGACTTTGCGGAAAAGCTTGAAAATGAAGGTATGTACAAAACAGTACGACAAGCAGTTGCAAATCTGCCTGAAAGTGAAAAAGAGATTATAACGGAACGATATTTCAATAACCGAAGCTTTGCTGATATCGCAAGAGAAAAAGGAAAAACTTCCGAAAGCATACGTCAGCGTGAGAAAATAGCATTACAGCGTTTACGCAACAACAAAGATATCCGCAAGCTCAGCAATGAACTTGGTTACTCCTCATACAGAATATACCGAAACAACTACACCTCTTTTAAAAGTTCTTACGTATCAAATGTTGAACTTATCGCCTGCGAACGTGCAGACATTGAAGCTCGTTTTTTACGCCGAAAGGATTTGATTTGATGGTTAAAATTACAGAAAGATTTTATTTTGATAATGACGGTACACAGTATATACTTGTTCAGCAAGGAACACGTCCGGGCATTGACCGTAAAACAAAGAAGCCAACAGGAGAACTTGTAAATTACACTGAAATCGTAGGATATTATTCAAGTATCGGTGCAATGCTTGAAAAGTGTTCAAGGTTGTTATTAGCTGATAAAACTAAAAATGAAGAAATAACAACTATTTCGGAATACATATCCGAAATGAAGCGATTGAAAAATGAATTTGCTGATTTAATATCATCTATTTCAATCTGACGAACACGCAGAGCCATTTTAAAGTCTTACCCCTTAAACTACCCTATAAATTTTAAAGCGGCTGAAATCGCTTTAAATTTTAAAATATGAAAGGAATGATAATTTTGTCAGAAGTATCAACAGAAGTTCAGCACATAACCGCTCTTGATTTTGATATTGAAAAGGCAATGCAGCAGCTTGATATGCTTCACAATAAATTCAACGAACTTACCCGTCAGATAGGAAGTCAAAGCTGGTCTATCAGGGCTGTAATTGAAGGAACAGGTGAATATGGAAGGTTACAAGCAGAACTTGCTGAAACCACACAACGCATTGAAGAACTGGAAGAACAAATCCGCTCAATGTCGTATACAGGTTCAAATTCAATAATTGAGTTTGCCGGAGTAATACAAGAAAAGCTTGTATCTGCATTGAAAGAGGCTACTTCAGCAGCAAGTGAAGCAGTAAAATCGGTTGAAAACTCTATGACTGATATTTCAAGAGTTCTTGAACTTACTTCTTCACAAACAGAAGATTTGCGAGGAAGTCTTTTTAATTTGGGTAAAGAATACGGAAGGTCATTTGAAGATGTTTCGGATATTGCATTGCGTTTCGCACAAGCAGGAAATGATATGACAGATACCGTTACACTTACAAGAGATGCACTGCTTGCACTCAATACGGCTGAACTTGATTCTGAAGAAGCTACACAGAGCCTTATCGGTATCCTCAGCCAATGGGGATATGAAGCAAGTGACCTTATTACCATTATTGACAAGCTTAATTACACAGCGGATAACAACGCTATTACTACACAGGATTTGATTGACGGTTTGCTTAAGGCTTCATCTATGGCAAGAACAGCAGGTATGTCCTTTGATGATACTGTTGGTATCCTTACTTCAATGAAGGTTGCATCGGGTGCGGCAGGTAAAGAGGTTGGTAACGCATTCAAGTCAATTATGGCATACATACAGCGACCCGAAAGCTTAAAGCTTTTTGAAAGCATGGGCATTAACGTATTTGCTGACAAGGTAACAGGCGAACTTCTTCCAATGATGGATATTCTTGAAAACATGTCCGCAAAATGGAATGAAAACCAGGAAAATATGCTTGATACGCTTGTAGCCTCAGGTGATGCTTTACAGATGATGTCCGAAGAATGGGCAATTGCTACAGACAGCCTTGACGAATACACAGCGTACCAAGAAGCGGCGGCAGAAGCTACAGACAAGGCAAACACTGCAGAAGCGAGAGCACAGGCTCAGGCGGCGGCAGGTGTTTATAGGCGCAACTACTACATTTCCCTTATGGAAAATCTTGCAGCTGCTCAACAGGTTTCAAATGACCTTATGAATGCTGAAGGACACTCCGCACAGGAAAATGCACGTTATATGGAAACTCTTGCGGCAAAGATTGAACAGCTTGTTGTATCGCTGAAAGAACTTGCTGTTACGGCGGCGGATGCAGGATTGCTTGATTTGGCTAAGTCGGCTATTGAAACAGCAACAAAGTTCACACAATGGACATCAAGCACCAAAACGCTTATTCCTCTGCTTGGCACTCTTGCAGGTGTTATGGTTACTATCAGACAGCAAAGACTTGCAAATGAATTAACAGCAATAGGACAATCGTTCAGAAATGCAGGTACAACAATCGGAGGTTCTGTTGCTACTCTTAGAGGAATGTCGACAGCTGCAAATACGGCGGCAACGGCTACAAATGGTGCAGCAGTAGCGGCAACAGGACTCGCAGGTGCTTTAGGTGCTGTAGGTCTTGCTTTTTCTGCTATTTCTTTAGTAATCGGTGCTGCAAACGTTGCTATATCCAAATGGCACGAAAAAAATGAAGAAGCCATTTCAACAGGTAAGGAAGTTGCTGACAGTCTTGATACTTTATCTCAAAAGTATGATGAATACGATACTTTAAGCGGTGTTCTTGAAAAAACCTCATCTCAGGAAGAAACATACAAACAGCTTAATGAAGAAATTATTGAACTGCTTGGTGAACGTGCTGATGCTCTTAAAGGCTTAAAACAAGGCACGGCAGAATACAATGCTGAACTTGAAAAGCTTCTTATTCAGGAAAGAATAAGTAAGCAGGAAGAATATGCTTCTGCAACATCAGCGGCAAAAAAAGAGTTGCCTTCATTTATGTTCAGAAACAATATTATCGACACATCACCACTTACAGATAAATCATCAACAGCAGAAGAAATATTGCTTAATAATGACCTTATATCAAAATATGGTGAAAACAATTTTGAAATATCATACACCATAAACGGTCAAGATATATTTGAATATTACACAAACTTAAAAAAAGCCAAAGAAGTATTAAATGAAGAAAGTGCGAGATTGTTAAAAATGAATGATGAAGAAGGCTCACAAGCCTTAAAAAATTCTGATACTTATTCTCGCATATCTGAAGAATACGACAAAATTTCCGAAAGTATCGAAAATTATGTTGAAGCCTTAGTTGCAGAAGCAGAAAATAATTACATTATTCAAAACGGTTTGCCGAAAACCTATGCTGAACAGGTCAAAATGAATGATGTAATTTATATCAGAACAGGATTGACAGAAGATTACAGGGACACTGTTAACAGCCTTGTAGGAACATACTACACGGCAACAGATGCAGAAAGAGATTTTATTAATGCTCTTAATTCGTCTGATTACAATATACCTGTTGAACAGTTAAAAGCAATGGCTGCTTCGGGTGAATTGAATACAACGGTATTCGGTAAAATGCTTGAAAGCAATAAAAGTTTTGCTACTGCAATGAAATCATTTGGAATTTCAACAGGAGAAGCTGTCACCTATCTTAATCAATTATATGGCAGTTCGGATGATGCTACTGACGGATTAAGCAATCTCGGTGATGAAATCGAAATGACGGAAAGTGAACTTGAAGATTTATCAAAGGCTATAACATCTGCTGAATCAAGCATTTCCACGCTCAACGGTTACATTCAGACGCTTGGAGAAGGTAACGGCTTGACGGCTGAACAGGTTCTGGAACTTGTTGACACTTATGGGTTGCTGTTAGACCAGTTCACACTTACGGAGAATGGCTACAAGATTGAGATTTCGGCACTTGAACAGCTGAGAGAAGCACAGGTACAATCGGCTATTTCTGCACGAAACTCTCAGATTGAGCAGACACAGGTATTACAGACTGGACTTCTTGACAGAATTAAAGCTTATGGCCTTGAAATCAACTCTATTGCGAGTCTTGCTGAGGCTCAGGCGGCTTTGCTTGCTGTTGAGAAACAGCGAAACAAAACAGCAGAAAGTATCAACAGTGCGGCTGATGCTGAATATTATAAAGGTCAGCTTTCGGATATGGACTCTATTGTTGGTACGCTTAAAGACATTGCTGAAAATTATGCCAACACTGAGGATTTGGCACAAGGCTTTTACAGCACACTTGGAAAATCCTTTGAGGAAACCAAAAAGTCAAGTAAAGAAACTGTTGATATTCTTAAAGAGATTACAGAGGGTTACGAACATCTTGTATCTCTCGGAATTTACTCTACTGAGGAACAGATTGCATATTATGAGAATTTACGCAGGACGTTGAGCCTTACAGAGGAACAGTATCAAAGCCTCGAAAGCACCTTACACAAGCTTTACCAAACACAGCTTGAAGAAAGCAAGGAAGCTATTGAAGCTGAATATGAGGCTCACAAAGAGGCTATTGAGGAGCAATATAAGCTTGACAAGGAAAACCGTGAGGAATACTGGGATGATGAACTTGACAAGCTCAAGGATAATCTCAATGCTCAGATAGACTCTGCGAAAAAGGCTTATGAGCAGAAAAAGAAGCTTACTCAAAAATCATATGATAATCAGAAAGCGGCTTTGGAGAGCCTGCGTGATGCGGAAATTGAGAGCATTAACGCTGCTTACAATGCTCAGATTGATGCTCTTGAAAAAATCAAGGCGGCAAGACAGGCTGAACGTGATGAGGAAGATTATCAGAATGAACGTGCTGAACTGCTTGAACAGATTTCCTATTATGAGCAGAGAACAGGCACGGAGGCAGTTGAACAGCTTGCTGACCTGAGAAAACAACTTGCAGATCTTGACCGTGAGCGTCAGCGTGAACTTGAAGATGAGGAAATTGACTCACAGATTGACTCTTTGGAAAGTCAGCGTGATGATGCAACTTCGGCGGTGAAAAAGCAATATGCGGCTCAGATTGCGGCTCTTGAAGCTTCTCAGGAACGTGAACTTGAAATGTATGAGCAGACCTATGAACGTGAAATTGAGTTGCTTGAAAACCGTCTTGAAAAAGAAACGGAAGCACTTGAAAAGAAACGTGACGAGGATTTAAAACGTCTTGAAGATGAAAAGGAAGCGGCAATAAAGGCGGCTGATGACAAGTGGGCGGAAATTGAGGCTATTTTTGAGGACAGAAACCTTTCAATGATAGCATCCGCAGGAATGTTTGCACCTCAGCTGTACGACCAGTTCCACGAACTTTTCACCGAGAAATTCAAAATGGATTTGGAAGAATTATCGGCGCTTATGGGTGAACTGGAAGGCGGTGTAAGCGGTTTTGCAGGTTTGAGTGGTTCAAGACCTGATTTCTCTGCACCATCTTCGGGTGGCTCTTCAAATTCATCAAAGAACAATAAAAATTCCGGTAATTCAGGCAATTCGGGAGGTTTCTCTGTTGGAACGCAGGTTAAGGTTTCTGGTACGGTTTACGGCGACTCTTACGGAAATGACCCCGGTGCAAGCTTCAGTAACAAGAAAACCACGATTACAAGGGTAAACAGCAGCGGTTCAAAACCTTACCACGTTGGAAGCCTCGGTTGGGTTGATGAAAGTCAGCTTGTAAAGGCAAGAACGGGCGGTAAAACAACTGCTGATGGTATTGCAATGCTTCATAAGGACGAACTTATTATTAATCCGCCTGTTACAAAGATGCTTGAGGATTTGGTTGAGGTGCTTACTCCGATTACTTCAAAGGCTGATATTGCGGCACAGCAGGATGCTTTTTACAGGTATTGGGGCAAGGAAGTCAATGCTTCACATCGTGCAATGTATCAGAATGTGAGCAATAACAATACTTACAATAATTCCAACACCAACATGGATAATCACAGCAACCAGACAATAAACAACATCAACATCAATGCTCCTTTGCAGAACATTGAACATGTTGAAGACAAGACTGATATGAACGCTGTGGTTAATTCACTTGAACGTACGATTGAACGTGAGATTGCTTCTAAGTTGTAAGAGCACGCTTGAATTTCAAATGCAGGCGTGGGTATAAAAATATCCCCCTCGGGTGAGGGGGATAAAATTTAATATATTCCTTTTAATTCAGCGTAAACCTCTGTTGCTGTTACCAAATCTACGCTTCTGTTTGATGTGTCTTTATAGAATTCATCAAGATATGATTTGAGTACGCTTTGAGAAGCACTACTCGGAATGTCATATCCCATCAATCTCCAACTTGCAAATGAATTGCTACACCATACATCTTTTTCAACATCATCTGCATTGTACCAGTCGTAACCATCTGAGCTTGTGTTCAGTTTCCATTCATAGACGGTTGTAGTTGTCTTTTCAGCTTCATACTTGGATTTATATTTTTTTAATCCTATGCGTGCATCTTTCAATAAAGTTTCAGCTTCAATAGCTTCTTCGCTGTCAGGATGTTCAGATTGTAATTTTTCCACTAACCTAATAACATTTTGCCAATTTTCTTTGTCATACTGTTTTTTTATTTCTTCAAGTTGTTTATCTGCACTTTTAAATGTTGTTGTAATAGCAGTAACAGTTGTCGTTTCAACAATTGTTGAAACCTGTTCAGAATTGTTGTCATTGTTACATGAACACATTAATATCATTGTCAAAATACAGATGATTATTTTTTTCATATAATATCCCTTCTCATTCTTTACTTGTAGTAATGGTAGTAATGCCGTTTCTTTTGGCAATTTCATATCCTGTAGCTGTAAATTTTCCCGTTGTTACGAAAAAGCCCCCGTCAGCTCGCATATTTACCAATGCACCTAAAAAATGTAGCATATCAACAGTATCGACATAACGATTTGGTGCTAAATACTTACACTGAACGCCATACAATTTATTATCTTTTTTTAATTCGATATCAATTCCGCCGTCTATAACATAACGGGTTACGCTTGTTTCATATCCTATTTGACTGAATTTATCTGCAACATAATACTCAAATTCTTCAGGTGTGACCTTTTCTTTGGGTGAACGGATATCTATAGGCTTTACCTTTTTGAAAGTAGTTTCTATGTAATCAGGCTTTATTGCGTTTATAAATTTCAGAATATCATCATCAAGGTACAAATCATTATCAGAATTCAAAACTTCCAATTCCTTAATGTCCGCTTGTATTTTGGCTGTCAATGTTACAAAATCTTTATATGTGGTAGGAAGCTGATTTCTTTTGTATATCAGAACTTCCAGTTCGGACATTAGTTTATAAGGCTTTTCCAATAATTTATCTTGTTTTCTTTTTATATATTCATCATTTATTCTTCTCACATATTCTAATGAGCCGTTTGTATACAATTCCTTGGTATGCAAATTGTATGACAGATATCCCCAGTTACATTCTTCGTATTTTGCGTAAATTTTACCACGATAGTCAAGTTTTGAAATTTTATTTTCATCAAATACATTATTAAAAACAATTAAGCGTTTTTGCTTTGCATTTGGCATTATGGTGTTATCGTTCGGAATAGAATAATTTTTTTCTAATGCCGACTTACATATACTATACGTTGCCTGTGCTATCTGGACGTTATCCTCTCGAATTGCAACAATGCTATTTACAAAATCTGTGTATATAGGAAACTCATTTTTATTAAAGAAAGAGAAAATAACCACAGTAAAACTCTTTTGGCATTTACACATCTCACAATTAGTCTTAGCGCTGCATTCTTCACAATGTGGTTTAGTTTTGTAATTGACTTCAACGTTTTCAAAAACTATGCCTCTCCAATCATCTTGAATAGAAGCTTTACTTATTTCATCAATATTTCGCATTTTACCTCACCTTACTTTCCCCAATAATACCACGAATCGCACATACATTTCAATATATTTACAGAAATTCTATCATTCCAAACAAAGAAACCATTGCAATTTATTGCATTTTACATACACATAAAATCTACAAGGAGGCTTTTTATTATGTCAATTCTCGAAAGAACAGCCATTATATCGGTTGCCGATATAGTTATGTATGATGAAACTGCTCTTGATGTATCGTGGGCGGCGGTGGAGGGTGCTGAGAGTTATCGACTTGAAATAAGCGGTGACAACGGCAACTCTTTCAATGAGGTTTACAGCGGCGCTGATACGCATTACAACTATGATGTTTCAAAGTGTGATTTCAGCAAGCTTATTTTCAGAGTTTATGCTGTGAATGCTGAGGGTGTTTCCCCTTTCCTTGAAAGCAAGGAAGTTACTGTACTTGATTGGATAATTGAGGATTTGGAGAACGGGACAATGCTTTTACAGCCGTTCGGACTTATTATTGACTCCAAGGCTTCAAAGATTGATGATGTACCTGCTGTTCGGGAAACTACAGAAGAAATTGCAGGTCTTGACGGTGAAATCCCTGTTGATATGAAATACTCCCCTCGCCTTTTCGACCTTGTAACCTTTATGAAAGAGGAATTCGGAAGTGTGCAGGAACGTGAAGATTTCATAAGGTACACTTCACGGCACATAAACAGGAGTGTTCGGAAGCTTCGGTATCTTATGTATCACGGTTACATATTCGGGGTTAAGCGTATAAGTTCATCTATGCAGCGAAATCCGAGTTGGTGCAACCTTGACATTGCCTTAAAGGCTTATGATGTGTTAGGATACTCTCCTGTTCAGAATGTGCTTTACGGGGACGGTGTATGCGTGAATGACGGTGATGAGGATTGTTACCCTATCATTGTATTGAAAGACGAGCAGAACAATCCTACAATTACGGTAAATGGCACAGAATATCAGGTTGCTGTTGATTGTCTTGACGGTGACACGGTTTACATTGACTGTGAAAAGGAAATAGTTATCCGTGAGCGTGAGGGTGTACGGACTTATGTTTCGGGTGCGTATTATCTTGATTTTCCTGTGTTTAATGTGGGTGAAAACACTGTAAGCGGTTGTTATGCGGTCAAGTGGAGAAATCGGGTGTTTGCGGTATAAAAAAAGTGCAGCAAAGAATTTGTTTTGCTGCACTTACATTTTTCAAAAAATATTAACTATTATCCTCAACTACTTCAATTGGTGTAATGAATTGCGTATCATACTTAGGTTCTTCGGCATCATTTTCAACATTAACATTATAATTACGAACAAATACTTTTAAATAGTAATTTCCAGGTCCATCTGGAAATGATAAATGATTTACAGTTATTATAGTCTTTAAAGCACCAATATTTTTACATAATATATTGTCAATTGAATGTGTTTTGGTAATTTCATCATCAGGGGAAAATTCAGCCAATGTAGCAGAACGACCTCGTGGAGAAGACAATCTTACTTTTATATCCAATTTATTTTTATCAATAACATCATAATTATCTTCCAACCAATTTAACATCAATAAAATTTTTATTTCATCAACTTCCAACACATTCTCTTGATTGCGGTACGCATATATCATTGTATTAACATTAGAAAATGTAATACCAGATTCAACATCAGAAGAATATTTTTCAAACAAAAGACAGTTAATATTCAAATTTTTCATACACATTATAAATTCTCCTTTTGTAAATAGTATTAATACTATATTCATTATGCGGAACAAAACACAAAAATACAGACTTAATAACTATTCATCACTTTTTTCTTCCCAATCAGGAGCTGTAATAGAGCCACTTTTTGCAAATCCCTGTTCTTTCAATGCATCAATACTTGTTTTCATTGAATCCAATGAAAGCCTAACACTGTCTTCTAATCTATAAATTTTTTCTTCCATCTTTTTGTCGAAGCTATGTAGTTCGGATAAAAATTCTTCTTGTTTTTTTTCGCTACTTTCCAATTTTGCTGTAATTCTCGTCAGTTCATATAAATTATCAGATGAGCTATCGTAGCTTTGTTTGGTGTTATAAAATGAGAAAAAAAGTGAAATTAAACTGACAATAGTTGCAATAACCCCAAGTAATAAGCTTACAAAAACATTCCAAATCTCTGCAGCTTTAGTAAAGTTCATATATTCACACTCATAAAATTGAAGAAAAAAACATAACAAAATACCTATTGTAACAAACGCAAATATAACTTGAAAAGTTTTCCCTTCAATTACTTTAAGGACTTCTTTAGCATCTTTAAAATCTCGGTTTATGTTTTTGGAGTTCTTTGTCTCTTCATCTCCTGATTTTAATTTCATAACACAAATCTCCCTATAATAGATATTTAAATAATTATAAACAATATAAATTCAAAAGTCAATAGATTTCAAATTCTTTATAACATATGCAATTATTGCTGCAAGCACATTTAGTTGTTTTAGCCAAAATTCAAATTCAAATCCACCACATTAACCACATTTTCACCAATACGTAAAAATGAGTAAATATTAATTGAAAGGAATGATAAATATGCGTAATGACAGATACTTATTTGTAACTGACCGAAACGGTGCTGTTATCGGCAGACTCAGAGAAAATTACGGGATAAGCGGCTGCACGGTTGTAAACAAGCAGAATGACAACAGCACACTTGCATTTGAAATTCAAGCGTGGTTATAAAAATATCCCCTCGTGTGAGAGGATATAATTATTTGTTTGCATTCTATTTCTGAAATATAGTTATTCAAATATCCTTCTTAAATCTTCACATAATGTAATAACATATTCTTCAGACATATTATTCATATTAGTTTTTTCATCATTTTCGTATTTATTATAAAAATTATCAATAAGTTTTGTCTTACCTGAAGAATGTTTATCGTATACTTCTAATGCTGCTAAAATAAATTCAATAGGATTACGTTCAATCTCATCTGCTGAATGTTCTCCAGCTAAACCATGAGGAACAAGTAACTTTTCAATAGATATTGCATAAAAATGTGCGTTAAACATATTTCTACCTCCTAATTTATATGCTTGATATTCAAAAATCTGATTAATTAAGATGAAGCTGCTCTTTAAGAGCGTTCTGAAGCACCTGCGAGAAATTAACATTGTTCTCAACTGCAATTTCATTAAGCCACGATGGAATTGTCAAAGTCTTTTTTACAGACTTTTCAAAGTGCTTTTTAGCGTACTCCTCAACATCAACAGAAACCATATTGATAAATGCTGTTTCGTACTCATCATATTCTGCATTAACATCAATATCGTTTATATCTGACGGAGCGGGTATATCTTCTTTGTCCCTTTTAGCAGAATACAGATACAATGCTAAACAATCAACAGCCATTTCAACAGCATTTGCGAGAGTATCTCCGCAGGTTGCAAGGTGGTTAAGGTCAGGAAAGATTACAGAATAACCTCCCTCCTTTTCTTTATAAAAACAAGCAGGATAAACAGATAACATTAAATCAGCTCCTTTTCTATTTAAAATTATTTTATAAAAAAGAGCAGGTAGAAATTATAATCAACCTGCTCAAATTTATTATGTAAATGAAGATAACAATTCATCTTTCCAATTAGTTGGAAAACCTATATGTTTAAGATTTATTTGTTGTGAGTAAGTATCAATAAGCGCTTCCAATTCTGTTACAAAATTATTCCAACGGTCAGGAACAGGTGTTAAAAGCTTAAGAATAAACAAATATTGATATATTCTCATATTGTTAGGGTTGATTTTTATTTCTTTAGAAACATATTTAGGAAATTTGGGAATTGTACCGAATTTATGATAATACAATCTTGTAAAATGAGCACATTTATTTCTTAAGTGCGTTAAACAGAACAATAAACTTTCAAGCTGTTTGTACTGATATTCATATCCTGTCAATTCGGTAATGTTTTTGCAGATTAATTTTTTGTCTGCTGCTGTCATCTGTGAATAAAACTGTGAGATATTACCTAAAGTGAATAATTCCACAGCAACCCAAAGAGGAAACTGTCCATTATAATTTTTATTGTGATGTTTTACAAAGAGTGTATCAGAATTGTTTTGCACTTCACGATTGAATAAATCAATTAGATCCTTATGCTTATCTGCTTTTGTAGGAAGAAAATTGTTACTATCAAGATATCCTAATGCCCCATACGTCAAAGAATGATAGTATGCAATTTGTGTTTTAATAAACACTTCTATTTCCTCGATAAGTCCGCAAAGCATTACTGTAAGCCTTTTATCGAATTCATATATTCCTGAAATGCGTTCAAGGTTTGTATCACTCATATATGAACCGTCACTTTGCTTAAAAGGTAGGAAATATGCTGACAAACGGTAATAATTTACCCTTTTCAGAACATTGACAGCATAATCCTGACTTTTTATTTCACAGCCTCTTTCGATAAGCTTGTTTATCTGTTCTTCGTAAGTGTTATGCTCTTTAACGTCCATAATAATACGCTCCTATAAAAAAACACCCTCGCTGGGACACATGCAAGCAGAGGTGCGCGAGGTTTTATTACCTTTATTATATTCTGCTTTTTATAAATTGTCAATCCCCAATTATCGCAAATAACGTCAAAATACGGCATTTTCCGACGATTTACGACAATATATCACCGCTTACTACGATTTTAACGCATTTTAATGCACTTTAAACGATTTTAAACAACAATAAACGACAATGTTCACCTTAAATACTCAATCCCCCATCATATCAAAATGACGGCGGTATCTTTTCGGTATTTCAACAAGAACATCATAACCGAGTTCCTTTAAAGCTTCAGGAATAACGGTCATACCGTCCTTAAAAAAACGTTCTATGCGCTTATCCTTGCGTGTCATACCGTTATAATCAGGCGGACACACAAAAGTCCAATCAGCACCTGAACGGTCAAGAACAATACGGAAATACTTGTCAATATCAGTATCAGGTAAGCCGACCTTACGAAGCAGTATGTGATGTTCAACAGCTTCATCAATCTGACTTAAAATCACCTGCTCACCGTTGAAACCTACAAGCACAAGAAGTGGTTCGTCCTGCTCCATTGCAGCTGTTACGCTTTCTTTATCGGGGTAAAAGGTTATATTCATTCTGTGGTTTCCTCCGTTTCTGCTTCATCGGGAACATACTCATTTACTTTTCCCATTATTGCTGAACGTAAGAAGCTATTCATAGGTTCTTTTGATATATCCACAGCTTTTTTTAAAGCTTCATACTCTGATATTTTTAATTTTACAGATTGATATTTGAAATGTAATTTATCGTGCTTTTTATTTGATTCCATTTTTGCTTTTGATACAGCCATTAAAAGCACCTCCCTAAAATTATTATATACAAATCTCCAACAAGTTACAACGTGAAAAATAAACAAAAATCACGTTATAACTTTATATATAATGGCTATTGTTATTCCCGTTATAACGTGATATAATAATATCAAGGTCAAGGACAAAGACCAAATAACAATTCAAAGGAGCGTGCTTTTATGAGTACAACAGAACTTACAAGCAAAATCGAGAACATCAAGACTTTACAGACAATGATTGACGAACTGACAGCAGAAATGGAAGCGACAAAAGATGAGGTCAAGGCTGAAATGAATGCACAGGGTGTTGACGAAATGACAGTTTCCTGCTTCAAGGTACGTTACAAGGAAGTCCAGTCCAACAGATTTGACAGCACAGCATTCAAGCAGACACACGCTGAACTGTATGCACAATATTGCAAGCCGACTTTTACAAGACGTTTTTCAATCGCATAAGAAAAAGCCCTTACATTACCGCCGACCAAAGCAAAAATGTAAGAGCGTAAACCTACACGGAGCAGGTTAATTTTATTATATCGGACCTGCTCCGAAATGTCAAGATATGAAAGGAAGTTTTCACAATGAACAAAGCAACATTTGAAGCAATCAAAGAGTTTATCAACACTTTACCTGAGGCTGAACAAATTCAATTACAGTACGTTATCGATGCAAATACTGACGAGATAGACCACATAATTATTAAACCATGAAAGGATATTTTATTATGGCACGGTCAAAGGAATTAACAGTCAAACGGTTTGTAAGAACAAAACGAGGAATTATCCCGATTGAAGAAATTACACCTGAGGAACGTGAAATTTGGCAGAAGAACGTTACAGACCGCTTGAGAGTGACATTTACCAATATGCTGCAGAATGACAGTGAGTTTTTAAACTCACTTATCGAAAACGGTGCAATTGAATTTACATGATTAAATAAGAAAGGATGTATAAAAATGAATAAAAGACAGCGTAAAAAAAGAGCTAAGAAAGCATTTGAAGCAGCTGAACTCAGAAGAAAAAAAGAATGGACATTTATTACGCTTTTGAGGGAATTACCACCTGCTGAACTTTATGCCATTGAAGAGGTTATGATAGCCTTTATCAATGACGATTTACCTGTTAAAGAAGCTGAGGCTTTTGTGCAGCGTAAAATTGAAGAATATAACAATAACAATCCGATTTATGAAGCAGTCTAAAACATTTCCTCTATGTATACGGTTTGTATACAAAATCATATGACTTAATGAAAGGATAAATCAGTATGAATGATTATGAGAGATTAGAAAAACGCATAAGTAAGCTTGAAAAAGATACGACGGCAAATACCATGACTCTTTTTATAGTTGTTGTTACTGACTTTATATTCACTATTTTAAAAATGGTGAAATAGTTTTTGAAACGAGATTGATTATTGAGACAAGCAAACTTTCAAAAATGATTGAAACTTTGGACGAGGAGCGATAAACGTTATTTTGTTTGGTGGCTACATAAAGATTAACCCGTTTTTATGACGGGTTTTTCTTTTACTCAATTTTGAGTAATGCCAACTCGGACTTTTTTGTCCGTGTTCCAGTTATGGACTTTTTTGTCCGTAAGTCGTTGCTGTTTCGGATAAAGATATTATAATATTTAGATATAGAAATTAAAATCAACTTTTAAATACTCAAAATACACACATATTTACACTACAATCGATTTTAACAACATTTTTGATAAACTACCCTATAAATTCAAGAGTGCCTTAAAACAATGCTTATAATTAATTAAACGATATACGCTAAAATTTACTATACCTCGCTCTTTTTTGAGCAGGTTGATTTTCGCTTCCCAAATTTGAGAAACAAGTTTTCGCCGTTCTTGACAAACCCCCTCGAAGCTGTTTCCTGAATCTGAGAAATAGCTTTTTCATAAATCTGCGAAAGGCCTCACAAGCTGTTAGTCAAAATTGTCTAATAGCTGTCTTCCCCAAATGGAACACAGTTCATTTTATTTATTCGGTTTTGTTGGTGATACCCTGAATTGAGAGTCATAATATTAGTTTCACATTTTTGTGATACCAATTTCTAATTTTTTAGAAAACGGAACGGATAATATTTTTGTGAACCGTTGTAAAATCCGTTGCTTTCCAAAAATGGAAACCGATACAACACCTTCAATCATATCAAAGCTAAGACACTTTAGGGTTATCTTTCGCTCAAAAATGAGCTATAGTTTTTTGCCATCTTGATTGTAATTGTTGTGTATAGATTTTTTCGGATCATTGGTTTCTCTTTTTTGAGTAACCAAATTACACATACTGAAAACTTAGATATATCCCGTACAAATTTGTACACCCTAAAAAATAATATAAATCATATAAAAAAACAATAAAATATAATAATAATTACTAGTATAAATATAATTATATATGCTATAAATTACAATTACAGTAATAATATATATAATCTTATATCAATATCATAATTTATAAATATATATATAATAATAAATAATATAATTAAATCATAACTTATAGTAATATTAATATTATAATATATATCATTTAAGTTATATATTATTAAGAGTATTTTTTATAAAATTTAGTATTATTTTATTATTGATAGGTTGAAAGAAATAACAGCTTGGTCGTGCAAAAAAACACTACAACTTGAGGGCACTATTAGGGCACTAAGGGCACTAAAAATAACGCAAAATTACGATAAATCACAACAAACGAAAAGCCGTGAAACCACGTATAATAGGGATATTACACCAAATTACGCAAAGTTACAAAAAGGGTGTTTACGCCCTCATAACCCGAAGGTCGTTGGTTTCTGTTAGAGATGTTGAGCAAAGCGGTTGATATAATAAAATGCACCAGCCTTGATAGCAGGGGAAATCCTGTTATCAAGGCTGGTGTTTCTATTTCATATATAATTCCAATATCAGGTTAATTATAAAACCATAACATCAAAGACTATTTAAGTATCCGCATCAGGATAAGCGTCATAAAAATCCTGACCGTTAATATATAACTCATATTCAGCTCTGATTTTACCGAGATTAAGTGTGTCAACATCTTTTTCTGCACCGTTTACAATGTGATGCTCGCCGTTTTCATCAATGTAGTATACTACATTTTCTCGTGTGAAACTGATTTTTCTGCCTGTTTCGGGATGACGGTCAACTATCATTAATCTACATTTACCCATATAATTCAAAGGCTTTTCAACTCTGTAATTACCCCTGAAAAAGCCACGGACACCAAGCACTTCACCCGGAAAATCTGAAATGGTATAACTTTTGCCGCAATAGCTAACCACCCAATTGCAATGAGTGCTGTTTTTTATCCAGATATTAAGGCCATCATTATCCACGGGTATGTTTTGCAATTCTTGACAGATTTTATTGTTTCATGATACAATGGCGTTGTAAGTATTAGATAATACTCC
>SVNU01000183.1 GCA_015066715.1 Ruminococcus sp.
ACCGAGGATTTTTCCGAGGATAGAATGCATCACGAGATTTATCTTTCCGACCCGAGAAGATGTGCTCCTGAAAAGTTAAAGACGGTTATAAGACATCCCATCAAAAAACAATAGATGTTAACAAGGTGATACCGCTTTGTTACACACCTACTAATTGGCGTATATTTTAATAAAGCTAATTTCGCCTTTGTTACTTTTGCGAAAGTAACGCAAAGATACTTACGACAGCTTTAGCTATCATAAGTCTTTGCGCTCTCCAAGGGTATTTGCAAATATTGCCTCAAAAAACGAACACCACCGTATCAACCGAGATACGGTGGTGTTGTCATATCCGCTGTAATTATTCTTAGCCTTGTTTTTTCAAAACTTCTATATGACTACACGACATAATAAATGAGGGCTTTTCTTTTTAGTTTTTATTTCACCTGTATTTTACTCAACTCTCCGTTTACCTCATAGCTAAAAAGCGTTGATTGACTTTTTAATAACTGCGGTATATACTTGAATTGCGGTACCGAAAATAATAATTCAAGGAGAAAAAACCATGAAACTTTCAATCGGAGAAAATATCAAAACAATGCGCCGTAAATGCGGCTTTACACAGGAAGAACTTGCGGCAAGACTTGCTGTAACTCCACAGGCGATAAGCAAATGGGAAAACGGCAACGGCACACCCGATATTTCACAGCTTATCCCATTATCACAGATTTTCGGTATTACCACTGATTCTCTTTTAGGTGTTGTTTCTGCCACATACGGAAATGCTCACACCGAAGCGGCACTGGGACATGAAAAGATACTTATGTCAACATCTCAGTCTGAAGCTGAAAAACATCTTGCGGCATACACATATTTCCGTGCGGAATCAGAAAAAGAGCCTACAAATTACGATATAATGAGAAAATGTATAAATCATGGTGCAGGGTTAAGTATGTATACGGATTTTGACGGTTTCTTGTCCGACAAGCCTGAACTAAGGGATGAAATCTTTGCTGACTGTGAGCGTAAGAATCTGTGCATTTCACGTTATTGCGAGGACAGGGCGAATGTTGAAAAATCCGACTATGCCATGACATGGATTTACATTCACACAAAGGAATTTGACAAGGCGAAAAAGCTTATTGACCGTCTGCCCAGTCTTGAAAGCAATAACCTGAAAGAGCATATAATGACTCAGTACATTCATTTCCAGCACGGCTTTGAAAAAGAGAAGGAGTATATTTACGACAATATCAGAAAGCTTCTGAATGCTACCGCAAAGGAATTCCATTTCGATTATGAGGATTACGCATGGTTTGCTGACTGCGACGAAGCAGAGGAGTTTTCAGAAAAACTGCTTGGCGTTCTGATGTCCTACAAGGCGTTTCCGCATATTTATACAGAAGCACTTGGATGCGAAAATATAATAAGAAAATATATGCCAAGAGTATATATGAGAAGAGGAAATGCAGAAAAGGCAGTTGCGGTACTTGAAAAAATCGCAGAAAATTGCCGTGAAATCGCAAAAAATAAAGAGCCTGAAGAGGTGAAGGCATACCTGCTGTCAGAAATAAAAGGTGCAATACAGAAAATTGAGGAATGTGACAGGGCAGGGCTTACGGAGAGTGAAGAATATAAAAAGTTTATGGCGGAAATCGAATAACCTCTTGCTTTGCCGTCTGTGTAAAAAATTGCAGAAAGGAAATCAATATGATTGATTACGCAGTTACATTGGAATTCGATAAAGAAACCGAAAATAAAATTCAGGAAATGATTGACGAGGTTGCAAGGGCAACAGGGTACGATTATATGAAACAGTCAAAAATTCCGCCCCATGTGACTGTTTCTGCTCTTGAGGGCGATAACGAAGCGGCGCTGCTTTCCGAAATGGAAAGTATTGCTGAAACACTGAATAAAGGCTCCGTCTTCTTTGCAAATATCGGAATTTTTAATCCCCTTGTTATATATCTTGGACCCGTAATGAATGAGTTTTTACAGGATACCTGCCGAACAGTAAATGAAAGATTATTGCAGTATGCGAGTGTCGGAAACAGAGGACGGTATTTGCCGAATCAGTGGGTTCCACATACGGCAATTGCGGTAAAGCTAACCCCTGACGCATTAAAAGAGGCTTTCGCAATTGTGCAGAAAAAGTTCAGTGCATTCGGAGCAACGGCAGAGAGGATTGTACTTGCAAGGGCTGAACCCTATGAAGAGCTACGTTCGTGGGAATTAAAATGATAGTAAAAGAACAATAACAAACCCCGCTTTACAGTCTGTGTGAGAAACAGAATGCAAAGCGGGTTGATTTTATATTATAATATCATCCATAAAAACACAACCCACCTGAATTGACTTTCCCCGCCAATAGTGATATACTTGAAGAAAAGCATAAGGAGCAGATTATGAACAACTACGAAACATTATCACAGTTCTCAAAAGACCAGCTTATAGAGCTGATTGAGATATATTCAAAAAACTGGCTTGCTATGGACGGAGTATGGTTTCAATCCATTGAGCGAAAGCTTGGCATGGACGAGGCTATGTACCACGACGGGGAGGCTTGGAAGCGTTTTACCGTTATCGAGGCAAAGCGTATCAAGGAGTTTTTAAAGCTGCCCGATAACTCAGGAATTGAGGGACTTGAAAAGGCGCTTAAACTGCGTTTTTATGCTAATATCAACGAGGATAAAATCGAAATCGAGGGCAACACCCTTACATACACCTCTGTAAACTGTCGTGTTCAGCGTGCGAGGGAGAGAAAGGGTATGCCTTTTCACCCCTGCAAGTCTGTGGGAATTATTGAATACACCGAGTTTGCAAAAACAATCGACAGCCGTTTTACCTACGAATGTGTAAGCTGTTATCCTGATATTACTGATGATGAGTGTTGTTGTAAATGGAAGTTTACGCTTAACTGAAAAAGGTGATAAAATGAAACCATTTCTTATATTATACTTTTCGGGTGTCGGCAACACAAAGGCTGTT
>SVNU01000184.1 GCA_015066715.1 Ruminococcus sp.
TTGAACTTCTGTATAAAACCAATTATATCGGAGAAGAACAGTATAACTTTCTTGAATCGAAGTGTAAATCGCTCCGAGCGATGCTCGTTTCTTCAATCAATACAGCGAAAAATAATAATAAATAATTTCCCAAACCCTCCGAACTTTCCGCAAACTTTCGGTATAATGTGTGTTACCACCCGAAAGGAGCGCGGAAATGACAGACCTGAAGCCATATTATCAAATAAAATTAGCCTTACTCAGCTGCAAGACCTACTTTCTCAACAATCCCCCGAAACCGAGGACGAGAGATATGCCTATGACATTATCCAAAAGGCGTATTGGATTAACGAGAAAAAGATAGAAATGCTTGATTATAAAAAGAATAATAAGCTGATTAAAAATTATTTTAATCAATTTCAAGATAATTTTTAATTAAAGGAGTCAAAATGAAAAAATTATTTACAGCAATAAGAAAATGTGATTTAGATAACGTCAAGACAATTCTTGAAAAATCACCAAATTTGATTTCTTGTGTTTCTACAGGGGCGCCAAAAAAAGACGAGGGGCAATCTCCTTTGCAGGTAGCTTTAAAGGCATCCTCTTCTGAAATCATAAATTATTTACTTGATATGGGTGCCGATATAAACTTTATGGAAAGCGCAGATTACGGTAATCCATGGCGTGCTCCTGTCATTCATGATGCGATAAATCGTGCAATTATGTGTAGCCGTTGGAACTTAACCCGTCCCGATGGTCTTGAAATATTCAGCACTGAAGAAGCGGCAAACGAATCATTTGAGATACTTAAAAGAGTTATCTCGTTGGGTGCTAATCTCAATGCCAAGGATTCATTCGGAAATGCTTGTCTCGACAGAGCTTGCTTACAGGCAAGACAAATTCTGCCCTCTGCAAACAGCAATGACAGAGTGTTAACAGAAGAACTTAAATCGGATATCTCGCGTATATTCAAGTTGTTAATCAACAATGGAGCAGATCTGAATTATATTAAACCAAATGGGACAGGCAAAACATATACAGAAGACTATGGCGCAGAAACACTGGGGATGTTTTTAAAATAATTATTTTTAGTGGCATCTAAATTGGCGGTACAACACAAAAACAAAAGCAGTCCAATGGACTGCTTTTTCGTTTTTGGTTGCAATGAAGCGCAACTGCGATGCATGAAAAATGAAGCAGCCTTCGGCTATGAAGCGTTGCTTCGCAACATGAAAAATGAAAAACGTGCGCTTCGCTTCATATTTGCGAAATAAAGGATTTCTGTTTAAATCCCTTGAAAATCATTCTGGAATATGTTATAATATTACGAATTAATTTGGAAAGGGGCTGATTGTGTGATACTTACAATAGACATCGGCAACTCAAATATTATGCTTGGCGGATTCTGTGGAGATGAGCTTGAATTTGTTGTTACGCTTTCTACGGAAACAAACAAAACAGCAGATGAATATGCCGCTAAGATACAGAGTGTTCTCGGAGTGCATAAGGTACAGGGCAGAGCAGTACGCGGCGCAATCATTTCCTCAGTTGTCCCCCCTCTCAACTCGGTTATCAAGGATGCAGTCAGAATTTTATGGGGAATCAATTCCCTGATGGTTGGCCCCGGCATTAAGACAGGCATCAATATACATTGCGATACGCCGTCCTCGGTGGGAGCAGATCTTATTTGCGCCTGTGTTGCGGCTCATAAGCTGTACGGAAGCCCATCCATTATTGTGGATATGGGAACTGCTACAAAGCTGACGGTTGTAAATGAAAAGGGCGCCTTCGAGGGAGTATCGATTATACCCGGTGTGCTGATGGGAGCGAACTCCTTATCTGAAAATACGGCGCAGCTTCCAAAGGTAGAGCTTGAGGCGCCGAAGCTGGTTATCGGAAAAAATACCGCAGACAGTATGAGATCGGGCGTTATCTACGGAAACGCTTCTATGATCGACGGTATGATAGACCGCATTAACGACGAGGTCGGCAGAGAGCTTTCCGTTTATGCAACAGGCGGCATGGCGCATCTTGTTATCCCCCACTGTAAGCACGAAATCAGGACCGATAAGCATCTTGTGCTGAAGGGATTGAACATTATCTACAACAAAAACAATTAAATATTCGTTTGCATATTAACTCTCATGGGAGAGAAAATATAAATTTTATTATGCGTTGTACCGCAGATAGCGGACGACAGCAAGGAGGAAAAATTTATGGAAAGAACAAACAAAAAAGGCATGAGCACCCAAAAAATAGCAGTGCTCGGATTGCTTTCCGCCATTGTGGCAGTGCTTGCTTATTATGGCGGCTTTATCAAAATTGGCGGATTTGCATCGATATCCCTTACCCTGATACCCATTGTAGTTGGCGCGACCATATGCGGTCCCTATGCCGGCGCATGGCTCGGAGGAGTTGCAGGAGTTATATTCTTCGCGACACCCGACGCAGCCTTTTGGTTCGGACTCAGCATTCCGGGAACAATTATTACCGTAATGGCGAAGGGAATACTTTCGGGACTGTGCGCAGGACTTGTGTATAAGCTGCTTGAAGGCTTGAACCGCTATTTTTCGGTTATTGTAAGCGCAATAGTATGTCCCGTTGTCAATACAGGCATATTTCTTCTCGGCTCGCTTATATTCTTTATGGATACAGTCAACGGCGGAGCGCAAAGCGAGGGTGTTTCCGTGTTTGCATACCTTATCATATTCTTTGTGGGATTGAACTTTGTGTTTGAGCTTATTGTGAATATAGCCGTAAGTCCCGCAATAGTAAAAATTCTTGACATAGTAAAAAAGAAAAGAAATTAAATCATAAGGGCTGACGGCAATCCGTCAGCCCTTACTGTTACATCGGTAAAAACACTTGATTTTACAACAGATATTATGGTATAATACAATCACCTTATTTCAATAATGACAAGCATTATTGCGGCGATTTCATTGATGACTAAAAGGTTTTTCGTCGCGAGTGCTTGAAAAACCACGT
>SVNU01000185.1 GCA_015066715.1 Ruminococcus sp.
CCTCCGATGGAATATTTCGCCGTCTGCGGACGGCGACCAAAGGCTCTGCCTTTGGATTCCGCAAACTTTTGAAAAAGTTTGATCAAAACTTTTAGTTTTGTGAATGCAGACTTTTTCGACAAGCTGAGGCAGTCAATGACTGCCTTTTGTACTTTATTGAATACAAATTCTTCTGAATAAAATCGTCCTCATCTACACTTTAAAAATAAAGGCATTGCATAAAATTACAAAATATGCTATAATATAATTTGAATTCCCAATTATAATTATCTGATAATGTAAAAATGGAGGAAAAAAATGTTATCCAGACTGATAAAAAAAATCTTTAACAGAAATCTGATGATTTTTATCATATTACTCGTTCAGGCTTTTTTTATTCTTGCAGTTTTTTTCAAGCTGCGTGAATATTCAACGGTAATTTATGGAGCGCAGACTGTTGTTTCTTTCCTGCTTGTATGCTATGTCACCAACAGAGAAGAAACAAATCCTGCATATAAACTTTCCTGGGCAATAATAATTATGCTTCTGCCTATAGTAGGCGCTTCGCTTTACATTTTTCTTCACGCCCAGCTCGGAACAATGTTTTTCAATGAAAAGAAAAACCGAATGATTAAACTGACCAAGCAGTTCATACCGCAGGATCCGTCTGTATTGCAGCAGCTTGAAGAGGAAAATATACATTCCGGTCATCTGGCCAAATACATTAACGACTATGGCGGTTATCCTGTATATAAAAACACCTATACAAAGTATTTCACAGTTGGTGAAGAAAAATATGCCGCCATGATTGAGGAACTTGAAAAGGCAGAAAAGTTCATATTCATAGAATACTTTATTATTGATGAAGGTGAAATGCTCGACACTATATTGGAAATTCTCGAAAGAAAAGCAAAACAGGGTGTTGAAATCCGTCTTTTATATGATGGCATGGGAACGGAAATACATCGTTCCGGCAAATTCAAGAAAAATATCGCCAGTAAAGGTATACAATGCCGTGTATTCAATGAATTCCGTCCTTTCCTTTCATCTGTCCAGAATAACCGTGACCACAGAAAAATTCTTGTAATTGACGGTAATACGGCATTTACAGGAGGAATAAATCTTGCCGATGAATATATAAACAAAATAGAGCGTTTCGGACATTGGAAAGATACTGCAATTATGATCAAAGGCGAAGCAGTATGGAGCTTTACCATAATGTTTATTCAGATGTGGGATTTTAAAACAAAGCAAACAGATGATTTAAAAAAATATATGCCTGACATAAAAGCAAATGAGCTTCCCTACTCCGAAAATGGTTATATACAGCCTTATGGTGACACGCCGACCGACAATGAGCTTACAGGTGAGCTTGTATATATGAATATTATAAACAAGGCAAGGGATTATATATATATCACAACACCATATCTGATTGTTGACAATGAAATGATTACTGCTCTTACATTTGCTGCTAAAAGCGGTATTGATGTAAAAATAATTGTTCCGCATATTCCTGATAAAGGCTATGTCAATATCCTTGCATGGAATTATTATCAGGAGCTTATAAAATACGGTGTGCAGATTTATGAATACATGCCTGGATTTATTCATGCAAAAAGCTTTGTATCAGATGACGAAACGGCAGTAGTCGGCACAATCAACATGGATTACAGAAGCTTTTATCTGCATTTTGAATGTGCGGCTGTTATGTATAATACCCCGATTATTTCGGATATAAAGCTTGACTTTTTAAATACTCTTGCAAAATCACGACTAATTACAATGAAGGATTGTACAAGTCGTTCTCTTGTAAAAAAACTTGCCGGTGGATTTTTGAGATTAATTGCACCGCTTCTTTAATCAAAATATGCTGAAAAAGCATTTTATAAATAAAGGGACTGTTTCCCTGTAAAAAAGGAGAAAAATAATGAGTGAATGTACACACGACTGCTCAACATGCAGCCAGAACTGTGGCGAAAGAAAGCCTGAAAGCCTGATTGAACAGCCACACAAAATGAGTCAGATTAAAAAGGTTATCGGCATTGTCAGCGGCAAAGGCGGCGTAGGTAAATCTATGGTTTCCTCCCTTCTTGCTGTGAACATGAACAGAAAGGGATACAAAACTGCTATTCTCGATGCTGATATTACAGGTCCGTCAATTCCAAAGGCCTTCGGCGTTACCGGACGTGCACTTGCATCAGAGGAAGGCATTTTCCCAGCTGAAACACCGACAGGACTTAGTATTATGTCAGTAAATCTTATGCTTGAAAATGATACTGATCCTGTTGTATGGAGAGGTCCTGTTATTGCAGGAGTTGTAAAGCAGTTCTGGACAGATGTAATCTGGGGAGATGTCGATTTTATGTTTGTTGACATGCCGCCGGGAACAGGTGATGTTCCGCTGACTGTTTTCCAGTCTATTCCTGTTGACGGAATTGTTGTTGTTACATCTCCGCAAGAGCTTGTTTCAATGATTGTCGGCAAAGCTGTAAAAATGGCAGGTCTTATGAATATTCCTATCCTTGGTATTGTAGAAAACATGAGTTATGCTGAATGTCCTGATTGCGGCAAGAAAATTAACCTTTTCGGTCAAAGTAAGCTTGACGAGGTTGCAAAGCAGTATGACCTTGATATTTTGGGAAGAATGCCTATAAATCCAAAGCTTGCTGCAGCATGCGATAAGGGCGCTATTGAACTTTATGCCGGAAACTGGCTTGATAATGCGGCAGATAAAATTGAAAAACTGAAATAATAAAAACTAAAAGGCGGTCCGTGACCGCCTTTAATTATTTTAGAGAAAATTTTTGTGAAGAAAATTTAAATATATCTTTCTGTTTATATTCCTTACTTTTCTTGCTTGCACAAGAAAAGTAACAAAAGAATGCATACACTTTTTTCTTTTCTCGAAAAGAAAAAAGTCAGCAAAAAAGAAAAAATTCCTTACATAAATTTGTTGCTTAAATAATAATGT
>SVNU01000037.1 GCA_015066715.1 Ruminococcus sp.
AATTGCAAAGTTAAAAGTCCAACTATACATGAGTACAATAAAACAGAATTTGTAAGTTCGAAATTTCAAGCTTTCTCAAGCTATAGCTTAATTTGCGGGGAGAATTGCGTTTTATGCAGACTCTCCGCAGCAGTTGGCTTTTTATCGGGTATGATAGTTCTTTTAATAGGAAACAGTCTGAATTTTTCAACAGTTTTAAGTTTTGATTTCTTTTTGTTTCTTTTTCTCATTGAGAAAAAGAAATGTATTTTTGGTACTTTTTGTACAAGCAAAAAGTACGTAATGTTAGAAAGATAAATTTATATTTTTCTTTCCAATCTTGTTATTAACTTTTCTTGCTTGTACAAGAAAAGTTACAAAAGAATACCCAAACTTTCTTATAAAAAGAAAGTTTGAACAAAGAAAATATTATGCTTGAAATTGCGGCAAAGCTCAGACTGTTTCCCATTAAAAGAACTACCATACCCGATAAAAAGTAAACTGTTGCAGATAGTCTGCATAAAACGCAGTTCTCCCCGCAAATTAAGCTATAGCTTGAGAAAGCTTGAAGTTTCGAACTTACAAATTCTGTTTTATTGTACTCATGTATAGTTGGACTTTTAATTTTGCAATTATGAAGTTGACAGGTACAAGGAAACATTATTATTTAATTTACTGTGTGACGGATGGAATTTTTCTTTTCGGTTCCTTTTCTTAAAAGAAAAGGAACTGCATTTCTTTGTAACTTTCTTTGTGCAAGCAAAGAAAGTTAATAACAAGATTGGAAAGAAAAATATAAATTTATAGCAAAGAGGATGCTTTTATGCATCCTCTTTGCGCTTAAAAACTATTTAATTCTCATTGTTCTCATTGCATTAAGTATTGCTATAACAGAAACTCCCACATCGGCAAATACTGCTGCCCACATATTTGCAAAGCCGAGTGAACCGAGTATTAATACAAGAATTTTTACTCCAAGGGCAAATACTATATTCTGATAAGCAATTCCGATGATTTTTTTTGAAATTTTCATTGCTTCTGCTATTTTTGAAGGCTTATCGTCCATAAGTACAATGTCTGCGGCCTCAATTGCGGCGTCAGAGCCTGCACCGCCCATTGCAATGCCTACATCTGCTCTTGAAATAACAGGAGCGTCATTTATACCGTCACCTACGAAAATGAGTCGGCTGTTGTCTGACAGGTCGGAAAGAAGCTTTTCTACAATTTCAACCTTGCTTGCAGGCAGAAGTTCGCAGTAAGCCTCGTCAATGCCAAGTTTTCCGGCAACATCCTCACCAACCGTTTTGCTGTCTCCTGTAAGCATAACGGTTTTCTTTATACCGTTTTTCTTCAGGCTTCTTATGGCTTCGGCAGAATCCTCTTTAATCTGGTCGGAAATAACTATATGTCCTGCGTAAACACCATCAACTGAAATATGTACTACAGTTCCTGTATTACTGCTGATTTCCGGCTTTATATTGTTTTGGGACATGAGCTTATCGTTGCCGACACAGATTTGCCTTCCGTTGATTTCACATTTTATACCGAATCCTGCAATTTCTGTATAATTATTTACATCCGACTTAGTTATCGGCTTACCGTATGCTTCAAGAATTGACAGGGCAATCGGATGTGACGAGAAGCTTTCGGCATGTGCAGCATATTCGAGAAGCTGTTCTTCGGGCATGTTTTCGGAGCAAATTGATGATACTTTAAAAATGCCCTGTGTGAGAGTGCCGGTTTTGTCAAAAACTATTACTTCGGCTCTGGAAACGGCTTCAATGTAATTACTGCCTTTTATAAGTATACCTGACTTTGACGCTCTGCCAATACCGCCGAAAAAGCTCAGAGGAACGGATATGACAAGTGCACATGGACAGGAAATAACAAGGAAAATAAGTGCCCTGTTAATCCAGGTAATCCAGCTGCCTGTTATAACCGATGGAATTACAGCAAGTGCTGCTGCGGCAAAAACAACCAGCGGAGTATAGTATCTTGCAAATTTTGTAATGAAATTTTCTGTTTTTGACTTTTTTTCGGCAGAGTTTTCCACAAGCTCAAGAATTTTTGAAACAGTTGACTGGCCAAAATCCTTTGTTGTACGAATTCTTAAAACACTGTTGAGGTTGATACATCCGCTTATGACACCATCACCGGCTGTAACATCTCTCGGAACTGATTCCCCTGTAAGGGCAGACGTATCAATACTTGCACTGCCGCTTTCCACAATACCGTCAATAGGAATTCTTTCGCCGGGTTTTACAACTATAATGCTTCCGACAGGTACTTCCTCTGGGTCAACCTCTTTTAGTGATTTGTCATTACATTCAAGATTGGCAGTGTCAGGGCATATATCCATAAGTGAAGAAATTGACTTTCTTGAATTCTGGACAGCAAGACTCTGGAAAAGCTCTCCGACCTGATAGAAAAGCATTACTGCTGTACCCTCGGCATAATCACCGCTTCCGCTTATATATCCGGAAACGAAAGAACCGATTGATGCAACTGACATCAGGAAATTTTCATCGAAAATCTGACCGTGTGCAATGTTTCTGGCGGATTTGTAAAGAATATCCCAGCCGATAACGGCGTAGGGGACAAGTGCTGCCGCAAGCTTTAAATATTCATTTTCCAACGGCAAAAGTAAAAATGCAATAAAGAGTATTGCTGAAATAATAATTCTTACAAGAATTCTTTTCTGCTTCCTTTTCATATCGAAAACTCCTTTCGGATTAAACGATTATTCTGCAGTCTGGTTCTATCTTTTTTATAGCCTTTGAAGCAAGCTTTAATATTTTCTCAAAATTGTTTTCGTCTGCAGTGATTGTAAGCTTCTGACTCATAAAGCTTACAGTTACCGCTTCAACGCCCTCGATTTTAGAAATTGCCGTTTCCATTTTCGCTGCACAGTTTGCACAGTCGAGTTCTTCAAGTCTGAATATTTTTTTCATGGATTTATCCTCCTGTTATTCTTTGATATGCTCAATTCCCTGATTGATTATACTGTACACATGATCATCGCTCAGGGAGTAAAATACATGTTTTCCTTCTTTACGGCTTTTGACCAGCTTGTTGGTCTTGAGTATTCTCAGCTGATGTGAAACAGCGGTCTGGCTGACATTCAGAAGCTGCGAAATATCATAAACACACAGTTCACTGCTGAAAAGCGAGTAAAGTATTTTTATTCTTGTTGAGTCCCCGAATACTTTGAAAAGCTCTGCAAGGTCGTAAAGGGTTTCATCTGATGGAATTATATCCTGCACTTTTTTGATTGCTTCTTCGTGAATATGCATGAATTCCTTATTTTCGCTCATACTAAACATCCTTTCATATGAATATCTGTTCATATGATAACATAAAAACATCACAATGTCAATAGAAAAATCAAAAAAATTTTATTCAGATAATTTCTGGAAAACAAAATTAAAAAAATGCATATAAACACTTGACAATTGTTATGTAATCATGTACAATATTTATATGATAGAAATTTATGTATTGATTATGCATGAATTTATGTTAATTAAATAGGGGGAAGATTAAAATGAATTTTAAAAGAAAAATAGCGGCTATTGCAACAGCTGCCGTATGTTCCTTATCAGCATTGAGTTTAAGTCTTGTAAATCTTAACAAGGATAATGTATATGCTGCAGGAATAAGTGGAAAAACTGCTTTTGAAATTACAGAGCAGATGACAATCGGATGGAACCTTGGTAATACTCTTGACTGTGCAAATACAGGTTCTACATATTCAACTGCTCCAATGCTAGCTGTTACGAAGTGGGGTAACCCTGAGCCGACACAGGAGCTTTTTGATGCTGTTAAGGCAGCAGGATTCAATACAGTAAGAATTCCTACTACATGGTATGAACATATTCAGAAGAATTCAAGCGGTGACTGGGAAATCAGTCCTGACTGGCTTGATTATGTAAAAATGACTGTTGATTTTGCATACAATAATGATATGTTCGTAATCCTTAATGTTCATCATGAGGACTGGGTAAATGTTTCACAGTTTACAGATGAAACAAAGGCAGCTGCAGCTGAAAAGCTCGAGGATATCTGGACACAGGTTGCAGAAAAATTCAAGGACTATGACCAGCGCCTTATTTTTGAAGGTATGAACGAACCAAGACAGACATATGATCCAGCTGTTGAGTGGGGCGAAGGTGATGCATATTCATGGCAGTATATTAATGACCTTAATGCTATTTTTGTTGACGTAGTCAGAGGTCAGGGTTCGGCTGCAAACAGCGAACGTGTACTTATGCTTCCGGGTTATGTTGCATCAAGCAGTGCTACTACAGTAAGACAGATTGCGATTCCAGAAGGCTCAGGCAATGTTGCACTTTCGGTTCATGCTTATCTGCCATACTTCTTCACGATGGCTACAGACAGCTATGCGAACCATGAATACAAGGCTGACGGTTCATCTGCAAGCGGCTGGGGCGGAAACTACAGAGATGAAATCAATACATTCTTCAATAATATGAACACAATTCAGAAGGAAAAGAATGCACCTGTAATTATCGGTGAATTCAGTGCTTCTGACTTTAACAACACAGAATCAAGAATTAACTGGGCTAAGGATTATCTTGGCGCAGCTGAAAATGCAAAAATTCCTTGTGTACTCTGGGATAATAATGCAGTTTACACAGAAGGTGCTGCGGAATCAGGTGAAAACCATGGCTACATCAACAGAAAGAATAACATGTGGTATGAAAACTCAGCTCCTGTTATCGAAACTATGATGCAGACAGTCGGTGTTACAAATTATTCAATTCCTGTTTACACTGCTCAGGATTTCTCATGGGACAACATGAAGGTTGGTTCTGACTGGGTAGAAATTTATAAGAGCACCGAAGGTCAGAAGACATTGGGCGCAGGCGATGAACCTTTTGAATGGGGTAATGTTGGTTTCTCCGGATTCAATAGTTATCTTAATGAAAATTACAAGTTTGTAGTTTTTGCTGATTCAAGTAAAGCTCCTGCACTGACATTACAGAACACTAACACAACCGATTCATGGAATGTTGTTTCAGATAACGGAAAAAGCACACAGGATTATGTATACTATTACTCATATGAAGATATGAAAGCTATTGTTGAAAGCAATGGCGACAGCATCGGCAACACTACAAATATGTATGTAAGCGCACGAGGTGCTGTTGTAACAGTTTATGGTGTATACGCAGTACCTGTAAATTCACAGCCTGTAACAACAGAACCGGTGACAACCGAACCAGTAACAACCGAAACTCAGCCAACAGAAACAACTGTAACTACAACAGAAGAACCAACAGAAACTACTACACAGCAGACTACTGTTTCAGAAGAACCTTCAACAGAAGCATCTACACAAGAAGCAACAGCTCCTTCAACAGAGCTTGGCGAACCTACAATGTATGGTGATGTAAATCTTGATGATGAAGTTACTCTGGCAGATATTGCCATGCTGACAAAGTATGTAGCAAGTTCGGAATTATATCCGCTTAAGGATTCAACAGCTGCTGCAAATGCGGATGTTGACCACGATGGTTATATTTCATCCGGAGATGCACAGAAAATGATTGAATTCGTACTTAAAGTAATCCGCACTTTTGATTAATGGATTATTGAAAAAGATTTTTGAAGCACGCACCTCAAAAGTTATATGATTTTGAGGTGCGTCACTTTATACAATGTTTTTGTATATTTTGTGGAAATATTAATTATTGTTGATAAATATTGATATTAAGGAAATTTTTTTGAAAAAAAGCTTGACTTTCAGTAAATCGTGTGCTATAATTTATTATGTTGTTTGAGGAAATAATAAATTATATGCGAGTGTGCTGGAATAGGCAGACAGGCACGTTTGAGGGGCGTGTGTCGCAAGGCGTATGGGTTCAAGTCCCATCACTCGCACCATCGAGTGACCTCGGAGAATAAATCGTTTCTCATTTTTTGAGAAACGATTTTTTTGGCCCGACCAGAAAATATAATTGATATTATTAAGAAATATAGTTGTATAAATAAACGTGAGTGAAATTTAGATGCAGTAAGGGAAGAAAAATTTCATCTGTTTTATAGTCATATGACAGTTTGGTATTTTTATTGTCGAATGCCAAAGTTTATTGGATGTTCAAATGACTCGGAGGAAGGATTTTTTTGAAAATTTGCGATAACAGCTATTTATTCAGGAGCTGAAATAAGTTGAAAAGTAAACATAACTCAAAACCTAAATGCTTATTATTAATTATTGTTATATTAACAATATTACTGATGTTTCTTTTGTTATTTTTTGTAACAAAACCATGTCCGAGTGAAGAACTGAAAAGAGCATATTCACTGGTAGAAAGCAACAAATTAATAGATGGTCATATTAATAGCTGTTATGAAGAATTTGGAACACCTATGTTTGTTTCGGAAGATGAAGATTTAAATACAGCATTCTTTTACGCCGGATATACGTATACCAAAATATTGGGTATGTCAGATAAATACTATTATAATTTAATAATAGAATACGATAGAAATGGTAATATAAAAACTGCCGCAGTAGAATTACAAAAAGGTGGATAATATAAGAGCAATTAAAGAGATGAATGGACGAAAAAAGTCTGATTCATCTCTTTTTTGTTAAATGTACATTGAAATTTCACATAAAATATGGTATAATAATTATATATTAAAAAATAAAGCAAAGACTAATAAGGAGTAATCTTATGGTAAGAAAATTCAAACGGCTGATGGCATTACTTACGTCAGCAATAATGATATTTCCATTTTTTTCGGAGTATCCAAGCGATACATTCGATATTGACTGGGATTTGAACTGGTCGGCAAGTGCGGCTGATGATTTGACTACAACCATTGATACAGGAGCATCAGTAACACTCAGCGACAGTGATGGTGACGATTTCTATGAAATCGGCACAGCAGATGAGCTTTACGCATTTGCAAGTATTGTAAATGGCGGTTACACCGATATTAATGCAGAGCTCACAACTGATATTGTTGTAAACAGCGGTGATGTTGCCGATTGTGCCGGTGTAAATGCAGAGGGTTGGAGAGAATGGACCCCGATCGGCAATTTTATAACAGTATTCATAGGTTTCAAAGGTACATTTGATGGTCAGAACCACACAATCAGCGGACTTTATTTCAATAATTCAGAACAAGACAATGTGGGATTTTTCGGTTGTACAGATACAAATGCCAAAATAAAGAATGTTGGTGTTGTAAATTCATATTTTCAGGGATATAGTAGTGTCGGCGGTATATGTGGTTGGAACGACAGCGGTACAATCACAGGTTGCTATACTACAGGTACTGTCACAGGAGCAGGAGAGACAATCAGCGGTGTGTGCGGTTTGAATGATCATGGCACAATTAAAGACTGCTATACTACAGGCGATGTTAATGGAACGGGAGTGTATGTCGGCGGTGTATGCGGTTTAAATTGGGGCACAGTCACATGCTGCTATAGCACAGGTACTGCCAGCGGAAGCAAATATGTCGGCGCTGTATGCGGTTATAACATAAACAACACAGTTGAAAACTGCTATTATAACAACAGCGTTTATAACGGTTATGCAGTCGGATTTAATGATGGAGGCTTAATAGAAGATGTTGAGGGTAAATCATCAGAAGCTTTTGCAAGCGGTGAGGTTTGTTACCTCTTGAACGGCTCCACATCAGAGGGCGAACCTGCTTGGGGACAGATAATTGCAGGTGAAAAGGCACAGGCATATCCTGTTATCAGTGATGACACGGTTTATTATGGATACGAACACTGTAAGAGTACAGATAAGATATATTCAAATTCAAAAGATGCTGTTCATGATGAAAAAACTCACGGATTTAAAAACGGTTTCTGTATAGGGTGTGATTGCTATGAAGAACCTGAAAATATAAACAATACTTATCTGATTGGTAATGCCGGCGAACTTTACTGGTTTATGGAATACGCAAACACAAATGATGCTTCTCCAAATGCTGTTTTAACAGCCGATATCGTCGTAAATGAGGGTGACATTTCGGGCTGTAATGGCACAAAAGCGGACGGTTGGAGAGAATGGTTGCCAATCGAAATGTATTCCGGCACATTCAATGGTCAGAATCACACAATCAGCGGACTTTATTGTGATAGGTCTCAAGAACAGCATGTGGGACTTTTCGGTTACATAAAGGCGGACGGTATAATAAAAAATGTGGGTATTGTAAATTCATATTTTCGAGGATCACGTTTCGTTGGCGGTGTGTGTGGTGAAAATGCTTCACATATAGGCGTAATAGGAACAATCGAAAACTGTTATAACGAAAGCACTGTCATAGGATTAACTGAAATTGGTGGTGTGTGCGGTTACAGCAATAATCATAGCACAATCGAAAACTGCTATAATAAAGGTAGCATCAAAGGAAATATAAATGTCGGCGGTGTTTGCGGTTCCGCTTATTATGCTGTAGTTACAAACTGCTATAACGCAGGTACAGTCACAGGTACAGTCACAGAAGACTCATATAATATCGGCGGTGTGTGTGGTAAAAACGGGGACGGAACAGTAATATACTGCTATAACACAGGTAAAGTTACAGCAACCGGAAATAGTGTCGGCGGTGTGTGTGGCGAAAACAATTATAGTGGTGCAATCAGAAGGTGTTATAACGAAGGGACAATCAGCGGAAGAAATCATGTCGGCGGTGTGTGCGGTTATAATTGTGAAATAATCATGAACTGCTATAATAACGGTGCAATCAGCGGAAACGATAATGTAAGCGGTCTGTGTGGTTATAGCGGTGGTAGTGGTGAAATTACATACTGCTATAACAAAGGTGACGTCAGCGGAAATAATAAGGTCGGCAGCCTGTGCGGTTTTAAGGAGTATGGCGCAATTACTGACTGCTATTATCTTGACAAAACATGCTCAGCAGGAATTGGAAGTGGCGTTGGCGTAATCGAAATGAAAACAGCTGACCAGTTTGCAAGCGGTGAGGTTTGTTATATCTTACAGGGTCAGCAGACAGAAAAAATCTGGGGACAGATACTCACAGGAGAAAACAAACAGGCTTATCCTGTTTTAAGTGATGATACTGTTTATTATGGATACGAAAACTGTCTTAGTAAAGAAAAGATTTATTCAAACATCGAACTGAATACTGAAAAGTCTGAACACAGTTTAACAGAAGATTCAAACGGTTTCTGTACATTATGCGGCGGCTATGAACAGCCTGATATAAATGAATACACCGGCACATATTATATCGGGAACGCAGGTGAGCTTTACTGGTTTGCAGAATATGTAAATGCAGGGAATATTTATGAAGATGCTGTTTTAACTGCTGATATTACAGTAAACAGCGGTAACCTTTCGGGATACAACGGTACAGATGAAGTTGACTGGCGTACATGGATTCCAATCGGCAACAATTCAAACGGCTATGAAGGCACGTTTGACGGACAGAATTACACAATAAGCGGACTTTATTTTAATGATAAAAATACAAGCTATGCCGGACTTTTTGGTTACACAGGAAAATATGGCGAAATAAGGAATATTGGTGTTGTTAATTCCTATTTTAACGGAAAAGATTATGTGGGATGCGTGTGCGGCGAAAACTATGGCATAATTACAAACTGCTATAATAAAAGTACCATCAGCGGAAGCGATAATGTAGGAGGCTTATGCGGTAAAAACCATAAAAGAATCGCAAACTGCTATAACACAGGTACTATCAGCGGAAACAATGATATAGGCGGTGTGTGCGGTTCTAACATCGGCGCAATCACAAACTGCTATTATCTTTACGGAACATGTTCAACAGGAATTGGAAGTGGTGATGGATCAGCAGAAGTAAAAACAGCCAACCGGTTTGCAAGCGGTGAGATTGCTTATTTCCTTTCACAAGGCAGCATAATAGATTCAGTTCCGTATACGGGAGATGTATGGGGACAAAATATCGACAAGGAAGCTCCTTATGATGCTTACCCGGTTTTAGGTGGAGAAAAGGTTTACAAGGGATACAACGAATGTGCTGAAGTCTATTCAAACAGTGAGCTTTCAGATGCTCCGAGCGAGCATGTCTACGATGAAAACGGCTTATGTACAGTGTGTGGTCAAAATGAATCGGGCACTGCTTCCCTTGGCGATGCAAACAATGACGGAAAAGTGAATGTCATTGATGCTGCATATATAGCGAGAATACTTGCAAAGCTTCAGATTATTGATGTTAAAGACAATCCGGCAGCAGATTTTAATGGTGACGGAAAGGTGACGGTAAGCGATGCAGCAGCAATTGCAAGGTACCTTGCAGGCAGATATGCAAACAATGCTACAGTAAAAGCGGAGTAATAGCCATAAATAAACAAAAAGCGGAATTTTCGGATTCCGCTTTTTGGTTTAAATAAATATATTGGATAAAAGTCAAAAAGTGGATAAAATCGTGGGAAAGCTCAGATAAAATTAATTTTAGGCTTATTGTGAGTAAGTCCGATTTTTTAGCTTTATATTTACTTTTGCAATTGACATAATGCTCATATTATGATAAAATTATATTAGAATTTATATGTATAAGAAACGGAGAATAATAATGAAAAATAAGGATTTTGATTATATTTGGACAGGTAAGAAGCGAACTATTTTCGGACTGCCTATTTCATTTACAAGATATTTTCTGACTGAAACAAAATTTATTACAAGAAAAGGTCTTTTGAGTCTTGAGGAGGATGAACTTGATTTATATACTGTAACTGACAAAAAGCTTGTTCTTAAATTTACCCAGAGAATTTTCGGATGTGGCACAATTGTAATGCATGTTGTTGATACAGATACTCCCGTAAAAACTGTGGAAAGTGTAAAAGCTCCGAGAGAAGTGCTTGCTATGCTTGATAAGCATATAAACATCCAGCGTGACCGCTACAGGACAAGAGGCCGTGATATGATAGGCTTTGATGATTGTGACTGCGATGATGAAACTTAAATTAACTGATGAAAAGATGTGAAAATAATGCTTGAATTTATTACAGAAAAAATTACATGCTGGGAAAAGCTTCAGAAGGAAACCAAGCCTATATACATATATGGTATGGGTGACGGAGCCATTAAAATTATGTCTGTATTCAGAAAATACGGAATCAAGGTAAAGGGTTTTTTTGCAAGTGATGACTTTGTGAGAGGACATTATTTTGCAGGCTTTAAGGTTTTGAAGCTTTCAGAGGTTGAAGAAATTGAAGATGATTTTGCTGTTGTGCTTGCTTTTGCAGCAGGATATGAGGAGCTTGTCAACCGTATTAAGGAAATCAGTAAAAAGCATACGCTGTACGTTCCTGATGTACCTGTAATCGGAATGGGACTGTTTACCTATGATTATTGTCTTGAACATGGTGAGGAAATTCAGCAGGTGTATGACCTTATGGCAGATGACCTGTCCAAAAAAGTATATGCCTCAATAATTAATTTTAAAATAAGCGGTGATATAAAATATCTTGAAGATATTACAACTGAAAAGATTGAGATATACAGAAATATTATAAAGCCGAATCTTAATGAGCATTATGTGGACCTTGGTGCTTATAATGGTGATACCATAAAGGAACTTCTTGAGCTTACAAGAAACAAGTATGTCAGAATTTATGCTATGGAGCCTGACAGAAAGAACTTCAAAAAGCTTTCGAGATTTGTTGATGGGAAAGAGAATATTTATATATACAACAATGCTGCGTGGTGTACTGATACACAGCTGCCGTTTTCGTCCAAGGCGGGCAGAAATTCAAGTCTTGCAAATCAGGGAGTGAAATATATTGACAGCCGAAGTGTTGACAGTATTCTCGGCGGCAGGGAAGCGACTATTATAAAGATGGATGTTGAAGGTGCTGAACGTGAAGCGCTTTGGGGATGCTGTCAGACAATAACAAGATATAATCCGCGGCTTATGGTTGCCCTTTACCACAGAAATGAAGATATATATGAGCTTCCACTTCTTGTTCACAAGCTTAATCCACGATACAAGCTTTATATAAGGCATCAGCTCTATATTCCTGCATGGGAAACAAATCTTTATGCGGTGTTGCCTTGAGTTTATGTTTGCTGAAAAACTGCATTTACAAATAAAAGCTGTACTGTTTGATTTAATCAATACAGTACAGCTTTTTATAAAAGAAAAAATAATGGTTAACGTGTTTTTAAATCTGCTCAAAAACTATAGTTGCAATCTGGAAATAGATAAGCATTGAGCAAGTGTCGAGAATTGTGCTGATAAGTGGTGCTGCCATAATTGCAGGGTCAAGCTTTATTTTCTTTGCCGCAAGCGGTAGGGCGCAGCCGATAAACTTTGCTATTATAACTGTTCCCATGATTGACAGAGTAATTACAGCTGCAAGCTGAATATCCCTGTACATAATCAGTATCCGCAGACCGTTTGTAAGTGCGAGTATGGTGCTGACAAGAAGGGATATTCTGAATTCCTTGAACGCAACCCTTAAAAAATCGGAAAACTGGATTTCTCCTGTTGCAAGCCCACGGATAATGGTGGTTGAGCTTTGTGAGCCACAGTTACCACCTGTTGACATAAGCATCGGTATAAATGATACAAGCAATGGAATTGCCTGAAATGCCTGTTCATATTTTGTAAGAAGCGTGCCTGTAACAGTAGCTGAAAGCATGAGAAATATCAGCCAGCCGATACGCTTTTTTGCATGGGTGAAAACCGAGGTTTTAAAGTAAGAATCATCGATAGGGGACATAGCAGCCATTTTAGAGAAGTCTTCCTCGTTTTCTTCTGCAATGACATCCATTACGTCGTCAACTGTAATAATACCAACCATTCTTTCTTCGTTATCTACAACAGGCATGGCAAGAAAGTCATATTTGCTGAATTTTCTTGCAACAACCTCCTGGTCCTCATGCGTGTTTACATAAATGACATTTGTGTCCATTATGCTTTCAATCGTTGAATCTTCATCGCCTGTTACAAGGTCGAGAATTGTGACAATACCGATAAGCTTTCGTGCTTCGGTAACATAACAGTTATATATTGTTTCCTTTACAACGCCGACTTGTCGGATTTTTTCAAGAGCCTGTTTAACCGTCATATTTTTATGAAGATAAACATATTCGGTTGTCATTACACTTCCGGCGCTGTCCTCAGGATATTTTAAAATATTATTAATCTGCTTTCTTGTTTCGTTATCGGTATTCTTTAAAATTCTTGATACGACATTTGCCGGCATTTCTTCGATAATGTCAACAGCGTCATCAACAAATATTTCATCTAAGATTTCACGAAGCTCTCTGTCACTGAATCCGCTGATGAGATGCATCTGCGTATCACTGTCCATAAATGTGAAGGTTTCGGCAGCAAGCTCCTTGGGGAGAATTCTGAACAGCAGTGTTATGTCACGGGGAGAAAGTGTTTCCAGAAGCGCAGCAAGGTCAGCCGGATATAAATCGGTTACCATTGCTTTTATTTTTACGTAGTTTTTCTGACTTAAAAGTTCAAGTATTTTTTCTGTCAAGCTTATCACCCCTTGAAAAGTTAGTTTAAAAGCATTTTTAAATTTTTAAATCCATACATTTAATAATAACGTATTTTGCGCAATTTGTCAAGAAGCTTACAGCAATTTATATACATAATATCCAATTGCATTGTTGGAATTACATAAAATTAAAAAAAGATTTTGTTGCATATCATAGAAAAATTAAAGAATAATTAAAAAAAGGTTACAAAATGATGTGATGTGTGTTATAATATACTTTGTACTGTGGAAAAGATAAATATATATTTTCTTTTTAAAAGACTTCTTTGAACAGCTGTTTTTTCCTATAAACAGCGGACATAAATTATAATAAATACCATAACAGGAGTGTATTTACAATGTTTTTTAAACCAAAAAGAAAAATAATTACTGCAATTATATCGGCGTCTGCCATGATATTTAATGCAGGTATAGGCGTATACGCTGTGGATTTGCCTTTTGAGACAGCGGACATTGAAAAATCGGCATATCTTGAATATGATGAAGAATATGGTACATACCGTCTTGCTGACGCATACGGCAGAAGCTTTGAATCGGATTTTTATGAAACAACATACAGCAGCGGCGTTGCTTTGAATGAGGATGAAACAAGTCCGACAGAGACAACACAGACAACTGAAGTGACCGATACTACAGAACCAGCACAGACAACTGCCGTTACAACCACACCTATTATAACCGGAACTATAAGATATACAACTTTTACAACAAAGGTTCCGTCACCGGCTGAAACAGTTAAGGAATATACCGGAAGATACAGGGATGAAGGTATTGATGAATGGGAAAAATACCTTAACAGCTATACTACAACGACAACAACAACAACTACTACTACAACTACAACCACCACTACTTCAAAAAGCAGGTATAATGGCATTGACGTTTCGAGATTTCAGGGTGTTATTAACTGGAAAAAGGTAAAGGCGGCAGGAATTGATTTTGTTATGATTCGTGCAGGATACGGCATGGAGTATGATCAGGTTGACGCTAATTTCCATGTCAATATAAAGGGTGCTCAGGCAGCTGGAATTGACTGCGGTGTATACTGGTACAGTTATGCGGTCAATACCAGTGAGGCTCTGAGGGAAGCACAGGTTTGCTATGATACAATAAAGAGCTATAAGCTTACATGTCCTGTTTCTTTTGATATTGAAGATCCGTCACAGAGCCATCTGTCACAGGCAGAGATTTCAGCTATTACAAAAACCTTCTGTGATTATCTCAGAAGCAAGAACTATTATGTTTCGGTATACAGCTATGCAAGTATGCTGACCTACAAAATGACAAACGATATTCTTAAAAATTATGAAATCTGGGTGGCACATGTAAATGTTTCAAAGCCGAGCTTCAGCGGAAGCTACGGAATGTGGCAGTATTCATGGACCGGCAGGGTAGATGGTATTTCTACTGATGTGGATCTTGACTATGCATACAAAAACTATCCTTATATTATTAAAACAGGTAAATACAGCGGTAATAAATAATAAGGTGCCGCAGCTTAATTAAAGATTATTTTTGGTATAGTTTCTGAATTTATGGGTACTGATTTTTTCAGTACCCATACTTTGATATTGCTAAATGGAGGAGTAATATGCTTAAATTTATTCTGGGTGGTGCCGGATACGGAAAATCAACTATGCTTATTGATACAATAAATAAGCTTTCGGATACAGATAAAAAAATAATTTTTATTGTTCCGGAGCAGTTTTCCTTTGAGTCGGACAAAAAAATATACAAGAAGCTTGGTGCGGAGAAATTCAATAAGGTTTTGTCCCTTAGCTTTACCTCCCTTGCTAAGGAAATCTTTGAAAAATATGGCGGCAGATCGGGCGAATATGCAGAAGATATTCATAAATTTATTCTTATGAACAAAACTGTGAGAGAGCTTGTGAATATAAAGGCTTTTCAGTATTATGAAAAACAGGCAAACAAACCCGGATTTGTCAATGACGCACTTTCTATTATAAATGAGTTCAGACAATGCGGAATTTCACCGGATGAGCTTTTAAATGTCTGCAATTCAAATCATGACTGTAGCGAGAAGATGAGCGATCTTTCGATGATTTATACAACATATGACAGAATGATGACCGATGCGGATTTAAAGGACAGTCTTACAGATATATCCGAAGCAGCGGCTGTTGCAAATATGAATGATTATTTCAAGGACAGCATAATTATTATTGATGAATTTGAAAGCTTTACGGGTGACCAGTATGAACTGATTGATACTATGTTTGCACAGGCAGAGGATATTTATATTGCACTGCGTCTTGAAAATGTTGGTGAAAACAGCTTTGGCGTATTTGAATCGGTTGAAAAAACATGGAAAAGCTTTTATCAGCTTGCAGTAAGTCATAACATGGAAATTGTTACCCGGACACTTGAACAGCCTCTTAAATATGAGAGCAGTGACCTTGCATTTTTAAATAAAAATGTACTGCGAAGCAATAAGGTTACACCGGAAAAAGCGGAAAATATTTCGATAACATGCTGTAGGGATTTGTATGAGGAAGCAGATTTTGTCTGTGCGCAGATAAGGGAGCTTGTTACAAAGTATGGGTACAGATACAGGGATATTGCTGTTATTTCAAGGCAGCTTGATGAGTATGTTTATATTTTTGAGGCGGCATTTGAAAAATATGATATTCCGTATTTTATGGATGTTGAAAAGAGTACCTTTCATACAAGAATTATGCAGTATATGATTAATACTGTAAATATTATATGCGAAGATTCTCCTTCTCTTGAAGCTGTTTTGACATACATGAAAACATCCCTTAGTGGTCTTTCGATTGAAAAAACCGCACTGCTTGAAAATTATTGCTACGAGTGGGGACTTGAGGGAAAGGATTTTTTCAAACCGTTTACTGCAGGTACTGATGAAAATCCGGAACCGGAGCAACTGCGGCAGATAATTATAAACCCTGTTGCAGAGCTGAGAAAAAAATGCAGAAATGCTGATTGCAGTACAATATGCTATAATCTTTACGATTTTCTGTTTCAGTCGAAAATACCTCTGCGGCTGTCAGAGCTTAATGAAGAATTTATAAAATCCGGAATGGTTAATCAGGCAAAGGAGCAGAAACGCATATGGGATATTCTCATGAAAATTCTTGAGACCTTTTCTGATATTGGAAACGGTATTTCATTAAAGGAGTTCGGGCAGCTTTTTATTTCGTCAGTTCAGAATATTAAGTTTTCCGTACCGCCTCAGACACTTGACAGTGTTCATATCGCAAGAGCAGAAACGGCTCGTCTTGCTTCTCCAAAGGCTGTGTTTATAGTCGGCGTCAATGAGGGATTTTTTCCAAGTGCTTCCTATAAAACGGGACTTTTAAATGAAAAGGACAGAGCTGGCTTTGAAAAGGCAGGCATGCATCTTTCAAGAAGCAGCAGTGAGCTTGCGTCTGATGAAAAGCTTATTGTCTACAAATCCCTGACTCATGCATCTGAAAAACTTTATATACTTTATCCGCTTTGCGACAATTCGGGCAGCGACAGATTTCCGGCTGCTGTTATAAGTCAGATTAAACGTATGTTTGAAAATGATATTTCATCCAAAGCGTCAGACAAAGGTCTTTTGTTTTATTCTTCAACTCCACAGGCGGCATACAGTAATTTTGTACGCAATTTTGGTAAGGATAAACTGAATATCAAAGAAATAAAAAAGGTGCTTATGGAGGATGAGGGATATTCCGCAAGGATTGAATATCTTTATAAGGTTTCGGAAAGAAAGGATTTTCATATAGAGGATAAGGAACTTATTAAACGTATTTATTCGGACAGGCTTACTGTTTCGCCTACTGCATTTGAGGATTTCCAGATGTGCCGTTTCAGATTTTTCTGTAAGACAGCGCTTGGACTTAAGGCACTTCGCAGGCGTGAAATTCAAAGTCTTGAACAGGGGAATATTGTTCATATGTGCCTTGAAAGAATTATTTCCTCATGCAGTACAAAAGAGGAGTTTGATGCGCTTGATGAAAACAAAATTCTTTCAATGACAGACAGCTGCATTAATGAATACATGCTGGAAAACATGGGCGGTGACACTAAAAGAACACAAAGACTTACAGTTACAGTGGACAACATAAAGCAGAATATTCTGAAAATAGTGCTTCATATCCAGCAGGAGCTTAGTCAGTCGGAGTTCAGACCTGTTGAATATGAGTTCAGCATTGAAAACGGAAATGTTCCTGTTATAAAAACCGATAATGGCATAGAAATAATCCTTCGTGGTGTTATTGACAGGGTTGATATGTACGAGGAAAACGGTCAGAAGTATATCAGAGTCATTGATTATAAGACCGGTAAAAAGAAGTTCTCGGTGGCGTCGCTTTTGTACGGCATTAATATGCAGATGCTTTTGTACATGTTTTCAATTACCGGAAAAAACGGTAAATACAGCGACAGTACTCCTGCAGGAGTGCTGTACATGCCTTCAAGGGAAATAACCTGTGACAGAGACAGAGATGATACGCAGAGTATAGATGATTACCTCAATAAGCATTATAAAATGAATGGCGTAGTACTTCGGGAAAGAAATGTTTTGACTGCCATGGAAAAGGATATAGGCGGCATATATATTCCTGCAAAGCTTGTTAAGGCGGACACCGGCTCCGGAGAGCTTATGCTGAGCAAAAGGGAATCGTTGTGCTTTAGCTCAAGGGAGTTTATCAATCTGAAAAAGCACACCGACAAGCTTCTGATGCAACTTGCAGATGAGCTTTATGACGGCAGAATTGATGCAGACCCATTGATTATGGGAAGTCTGAATCCATGTGAATTCTGTGATTACTGGTCGGTCTGCGGTAATGTTCCATGCTATAAATTTCATGAGGCTTCGGAAAATGCACATGATGAAATGCTTGAGATTATTTCTGTGGATGAAACAAAATGAAGCAAGGCTGCTGTATTATTGTACAGCAGCCTTTATTTATCAGGGATAGTATGCAGTTTCTGATTTATGTCAATAACAACATATTCGGAAATAGTCCCTGTTTTAAAAGGAATAGCCCAGCCTGAAATACCAGAGGTTACAACAAAATCTGTATTATCTATATGCTCTGCTCCATATACTTTATCGTTTGCGCCGGAAATAAGTCCGATAAGTCCTGCCGGAAAAATATGTCCGCCGTGAGTATGTCCTGAAAGAACAAGGTCAGCTAATAATGTATAATTCACAGACAGCGACAAAAAATACCAAAATCAGAACAGCAAAAATAAAAAATATAATCATGTCAGATAATCCTTTCTATATAGACAACACTGTACAAAGAACGATTTTCATCTTTCACACAATTTTTGTGTGAAGTAACCTATAATATTATATAAAATACCATTCTAAATGTCAAATATTAAACAGTGGTAAAAGTGGATAAGACAACAGCGGCGTCATATAGCGTTTTATTGATATTTGTCAATTGACTTTTTGTGCGAAGAATTGTATAATAATCATTAGAAATATATACACATACATTCGCATTTGTTTATAATTTTTATTTAAAACGTGGGGGCGTTAAAAATGAAGAAGGCTAAAAGATTTTTAGGTGCGGCTTTGTCGCTGTGCATTGCTGCGGGTGTAACTGCACCGCTATCCGGTAATTATGTAGCTGATGCTGCGTCTGGCCCTGTTGTTGAATACCTTGACAGAGGTGTTTCGGCAGTTAATACTGGTTCGGGAATGCTTGTTTCATGGCGTTATCTTGCAAATGATGATGATAATGCAGTGTTTAAGCTTTATCGTGATGATACTCTTATTTATACAAGTAATGCCGGTGATGCAACCTGCTGGCTTGATGCGGAAGGTACTGCGGCATCGTCATATAAGGTTGAAACGGTCGTGGGCGGTACGGTTATATCAACCGACAAAAGCTCAATGATTTCAGAAAGCAATTATTTCGATATTCCACTTGATTTGCCGACAAGCTCTGGCTGCACATACAGTCCCAATGACTGCTCTGTGGGGGATGTTGACGGTGATGGCGAATATGAATTGTTTGTGAAATGGGACCCATCAAATTCAAAGGATAATTCCCAGAAGGGCAAAACCGACAAGGTTTATATTGACTGCTACAAGCTTGACGGCACAAAGCTCTGGAGAATTGACCTTGGTGTAAATATACGTGCCGGAGCGCATTATACCCAGTTCTTTGTAGCTGACTTTGACCTTGACGGCAGAGCAGAAATGACCTGCAAGACTGCTGACGGAACAATTGACGGACAGGGTAATGCTATCGGTGACAAGGATGCTGTTTACCGCAACGGAGACGGACTTATCCTTACAGGACCGGAATACTATACACTTTTTGACGGTGCAACCGGTGCGGCTCTTGATACCATTGATTATGAGGTGGGCAGAGGAGATACAACAAAGTGGGGTAAAAGCAGTGACAAGTTTAACAGAGTTGACAGATTCTGGGGCTGCGTTGCTTACCTTGACGGACAGGTGCCAAGTGTAGTAACAGGCCGTGGCTACTACGGAAGAATGACAGCAACAGCCTACAGGGTTGAAAATAAAAAGCTTGTAAAGCAGTGGCTTTTTGATACGGGAACAAGTTCAGGCACATTGGGCTACGGTGACGGTAACCATAACAGTATGCCTGCTGATGTTGACGGTGACGGCAGACAGGAAATCATTACAGGTTCAACATGTATAGATGATAATGGTGAGCTTTTGTGGTGCATTAACAAGGGGCATGGTGACGCTATGCATGTGGGTGACCTTGATACTGATAACTCGGGTCTGGAAGCATGGATTTGTCATGAAGACAGCCCGTATGGTGTAAGTCTTGTTGACTGCGATACGGGAAAGATTCTTTTCCATAATGACGGCTCGGGTGATACCGGCAGATGCTGCGGTGATAATATATGGGCAGGAAATGACGGTGCAGAGCTCTGGGGCAATAAGGAATCAGACGGTTCAACACCTGTAAAGGATACAGCCGGCAACACACTTTCCTGTAATCGTCCTGCAATCAATTTCCTTAGCTACTGGGATGGAGATCTGGAACGTGAGGTTCTGGACGGATACACGGATTCTCCGGCAACAATCAGCAAGATGAATGAAAAAGGAAAGATGACAACACTTCTTTCAACAGATGGATATTATACATGCAATACAACAAAGGGTACGCCGTGTCTCTCGGCAGACATATTCGGTGACTGGCGTGAGGAACTTGTTGTAAGAGCGGCTGACAGCAAGTCAGTGAGAATTTATGCAACAACATATGATACGGATTACCGTATTACAACCCTGATGCATGACCCGCAGTACAGAAATCAGGTTGCTTCACAGAATGTTGCATACAACCAGCCTCCTCATGCAAGCTTCTATCTTGGCTCGGATGAACCGCTTCCTTCAAAACCGGATGCAACTGTTAATGAAGATCCGGAGCAGATTGTTATTATTGCTCCTGCAAAGCTTACGTCAGGTGCAGTATATCGCATCAGAAACAAAAACAGCGGTCAGTATTTAAGTGTTGACGGAAATGCTGCAAATCAGGCTAATGTAATTCAGAGTGCTGACAGTGAATCAAGAGCAGGTATGTGGAAGGCGGTTCCGGCTTCGGTATCTGGATATTATTACATGTATTCAATGCTTGGTGACGGTGCGACATACTGTCTTGACCTGACAGCCGGAAAGACCGAAAACGGTACAAATATTGAGATTTACAAAAGCAATAACAAGGATCCGCAGCAGTTTATGTTTGTGGAGAATGCTGACGGTGACGCATACACAATAAGACCTAAAAATGCTTATGAAACTTCCGGTCTCGGAGTTCAGGATATGTCATCTGAATCGGGAGCAAATGTGCTGCTCTGGGAACTTAACGGTACTGCCGATCAGGAATGGATACTTGAAAAGACTTCAGACCCCGGCAGTGAAATGGATACCGGTAAGGTATACATGTTTAAAAACGCAAACAGCGGAATGTATATGGAGGTCGAAAGTGCAGGAAAGGCAGACGGAACAAATGTCCAGCAGTGGGGTGCAGACAGTGCAGGTTCTCATAACTCATGGAATCTCATGTCAGCAGGAAACGGATATTATACTGTCTGCTCGCAGATGAGCGACGGCAGCACCTGGTATCTTACCGTTGAAAACGGAGGCTCTGCAAGCGGTGATAATGCTGCGATTTATACAGCAGATAAATCAGAGGCGCAGCAGTTCAAATTCAAAAACAATCTTGATGGAACATATACTATCCTTACAAGGTCTACAGATGATGCCTGTGCGCTGGGTGTGGCAAGTGCCTCAACATCAAGCGGCGGAAATGTTGTTCAGTGGACTTCGAATTCCTCAAATGACCAGAAATGGATTATTGAAGAAGTCGGAACTATTGAAAGAAACATTAAAGGCGACGTCGATAATGACGGAAGTCTGAATATTTCTGATGTTGTTATGCTCCAGAAATGGCTTATAAATGCAGGTGATATAACAAATCCGTCAGCTGCGGATGTGGATGCAAATGGCGTCCTTAATGTATTTGACTTGTGTATTATAAAGCGTATGCTAATCGGATAAAAGTAATGAGCAGACCGAAGGGTCTGCTCATACTTTTGTGGCAGGGTTTTTGAAGGAGAAAATATATATTTACCAGCGTGACGCTGGACCCATATTGCGGTTTATTTCACTTGTAAATAAACTCCGCATATTTTATTAAGAATATATATTTATATTTATCTTTCTAAAATTATGTACTTTTTGCTTGTACAAAA
>SVNU01000186.1 GCA_015066715.1 Ruminococcus sp.
CAGTGGGCTGTTTTTCAAGAGGGGACGCTTTGCAAGAAAAAGCGTCCCCTTACTATCTGCCTTCGTAATATAAATCTGCCGATTTAATCGGCACGAAAATCAATATTTAGGTTTTTCTACAGTCTGATTCTCCTGTTTTGTAAACAGGAGAAATTTGTTTTTTTCTCAAAAACATGTTATAATATAAGGTAAACCAAAAATTATAATAATGGAGGATAAAATGAATTCACAGACAACGGATTTTACAACCGGCGCAATATTTCCAAAGCTTATTAAGTTTATGGCACCTGTTCTGGGCGCTTTGATTCTACAGGCTATGTACGGCGCAGTTGATATACTTGTAGTGGGACTTTTCGGAAGTGAAGCGGCAATTTCAGCTGTTTCCACAGGAAGCAACCTTGTAAATCTTGTAATGTTTACAATGACAGCTATGTCAATGGCTGTCACCATAATTATGGGACGATACATAGGTGAAAACAAAACCGAACGTCTCGGCAGGGTAATCGGCGGTGCAATATGCTTTTTCGCTGTAAGCGCACTTGCACTTTCAATTGCAATGCTTGCTGCAGCCCGTCCCCTGGCACAGCTTATGCAGGCACCTGAGGATGCACTTGAGCTTACTGTACAGTACCTGCAGATTTGTGGAGGCGGTATAGTATTTGTAATTGCATACAACTTTATAAGCAGTATTTTCAGAGGTCTTGGCAACTCCAAGCTTCCTCTTATATTCGTAGCAATCGCATGTGCAGTAAATATTGCGGGAGATTTGCTTTTTGTAGCTGTATTTGATATGGATGTTGCAGGTGCTGCGCTTGCAACAATACTCGCACAGGCTGTAAGCGTCATTATTTCCCTTGTCATTATCAGAAGATTAAAGCTTCCCTTTACCCTAAGAAGAAGCGACATTCGTTTTAACAATGAAGTTTTACTCATTATAAAAACCGGTGCACCTATTGCAATACAGGAGGTTCTGACCTCGCTTTCATTCCTTGCGCTTTGTGCCTTTATCAACAAGCTTGGTCTTGCACAGTCATCCGGCTATGGGGTAGCAAATAAGCTTGTTTCATTTATAATGCTTGTACCAAGTGCACTCATGCAGTCAATGGCGTCCTTTGTTTCACAGAATTTCGGGGCAGGTAAGGAAAAAAGAGCACGAAAATCAATGCTGTGCGGAATGTCAATCGGCGCATCAATCGGTGTAGTAATTACAACAGCGGCATTTTTCTTCGGAGACTATATGTCCATGATTTTTACCGACAACCCCGACTATGTAGCACAATCAGCAGCATATCTGCGTGGATTTGCCATTGAAGCTGTTGTAACAAGTATACTTTTCAGCTTCATCGGATATTTTAACGGACACGGCAAAACCCTGTTCGTTATGATTCAGGGGCTTTCCCAGACATTCCTTGTACGTCTGCCGATGTCATATATAATGAGTATTCAGCCTGAAGCAACACTTGATATGATAGGACTTGCCGCACCAACGGCAACCATTTTCGGCATAATTATAAACTTCGCTTATTATATCTACTACACAAGAAAATGCAACCCGATTGAAAAAATAAATAAGGAGGCACTGTCATGAGCAAAATAAAAAATATCTTTAAGATTTTATCACCATTTCAATGGGCAAGTGTAATTATCGTATGCGGATTTACCCTTTACTTTGCATTAACCGACACGGAAAGCCGGTGGTATTACACACTTTTAAGCTCACTTGCTGCTGTATGCGGCATTATGAATGTTGTACTTTGTGCGAAAGGAAAAAAGGCACAGTATTACTGGGGACTTGTAAATATTGCCTCTTATATTGCAATCTCAGCCATGAGCAGACTTTATGGTGAAGTAATGCTCAATACCTTTTATTACATTCCGCTTCAATTTATCGGACTATACATGTGGCGAAAAAATTACAGCAACACCTCCGATACCGTAAAGGTGCGAAAAATGAAGCTGATTCCTGCAATTATCCTGATTATTTCCACATTCATAGGAATATGCCTTTATAAATATGTTCTGTCGGTAATAGGCGGAAATTCCGTCTGGCTTGACAGTACAAGTACAGTCATTTCCATTGTTGCAAATGCCCTTATGGTTCTGCGTTATCGTGAACAGTATCTCCTGTGGCTTGTTGTAAATGTAGTGACAACTGTTATGTGGGCATTGAAAGGTGACCCGATTATGACAACCATGTGGGCAGTTTACGCATTTAATGCAGTTTATGGATACTATCTCTGGAATAAAATGAGTAAAGAAAGTGATAGTGTTAGTACGGTGTCCGAGGCAGTGTAATGGAAAAATACAACTTTGTGAGCGAAAACATGCTTAAATATACAAACTGGCTTTTACCTTGTTTATTCTGGCTTCAGGACATGAACCATCCCGGTGCTGAAATAATCGCAGAACGTTTGAAAGTTTTTTCCGATAAATACAAATTACTGCGTGAAAAAGAAAAAGCTGTAAGAATTGCTGAAATTATTGGTGATGAAGAATGGTTTTATAATTTAAAAGAGTGGTTATAAAAAAACGGACATCTTTTATAGGATGTCCGATAAATTTATATTTATCTTTCTATTTATATTCTTTACTTTTCTTGCTTGCACAAGAAAAGTAACAAAAGAATGCATACACTTTTTTCTTTTCTCGAAAAGAAAAAAGTTAGCAAAAAAGAAAAAATTCTATGCATGAATTTGTCACTTAAATAATAATGTTTCCCTGTACCTGTCAACTTCATAATTGCAGAATTAAAAGTCCATTTGCGGATGGTTGCAATTAAAATAGAATTTGTAAGTTCGAAACTTCAAGCTTTCTCAAAATAAAAGCATTAAAAACATGGGTGGAATATGTCTGAAGTTGACTTTTAATTATGAGTTTGCTTATTATCAGTCAGACACTGCCTTTTACGGGGAAACAGTCTGAATTCACTCACA
>SVNU01000187.1 GCA_015066715.1 Ruminococcus sp.
CAGTCTTGGCAAAGTGAGATTTGAATTCACAATGAATTCTAATGTATCTGAAATATGCAAGATTATCAGTAAATATGTACTTTAAGCAGTTATAAAAAAACGCACGACATACATCGTGCGTTTTTTCATTATTAAGTGATTAAGCCTTCATAGCTTCTTCTACAGCAACTGTTCGATTGTAAAACTGGAATCCATAGGCAAAGACAGAACAATGGACTTACCATTATATTGTGCTGTCTTTGATAAAAATGATAGCTGCGTTCCCTGTCCATACAACTCTTTTAATAATTTTCTTTATGTATTCACGTTTGTTTTCTATTGACAGATTTTCAAAGTTATCCTTAAGATAAACTATAGCGTCCTCTAAGGAGTTGAGATTTCTATGAAGCTGTGCCTGAATAATGTCTTTATCATTCAATTCACAAATCTGCGTATCAATCAGTTGATTCTCATTATTAAGTTCCTCAATTTTATTATTGATAGCAGCCATAGTCAACTCACTTGCGCCGTTAGCCAATGCTGTAACAAGATTATTTAAAGCCTTGGTGTTGTGATTCTTTTTGTCATTCAGCTTTTTAATCTGTACTGAAATATCATCGTCAATATTGTTAAGCTGTTTACGCAATGCATTAAGCTGTGTATTTACAACGCTGTCCTTAACATCGAATTCGAAAATTCTCCGCATAACAATTTTGTCAAGCTCATCACCGTTTACATTATGGTTTTCACAAGCAGCCTTCTTGGTTTTCTCCTTGTTTTCGCACATATAGTACATTACACCTGAACCATACAGTTTAGGACGCATATACGAACCGCACTTACAGAACAATACTCCCGAAAGCAAAGACCTTGGATTGAAGCTGCGTTTTGTAGCGCAAACTCCGCCATAACGGTTCTTGCTGTTCTGTTCAAGAAGATTCTGAATTCTTACCCACTCTTTTCCGCTCAATAATCCTTGATGAGTAGATACGGTAATCATCCACTTTTCAGGAGGTACACTCTTCTGATTAGTATGACGATTGTACGGAAGAATGCCTGAAACACCGTCACAATCAGTTTCGTCAAAGCAAATGTTACATCCGAGTTCAGTAAAGTATTCCAGACTATCCTCGTCTGCTATACAATAAATCGGGTTATTGAGAATACGCTTGGCATTGGCGTTTGACCATTCTTTTCCGTTACGGGTAAGATTCTTGGTTTTGTTAAGATACTGTTCTACTGCATGAACGCTCTGCAATTCACTGTACTTTGTAAAAATGAGCTTTACAAGTTCAATTTCGTCTTCGTTAATTTCAAGTGTAAAATAGCTTCTTGACTTACCATTGACGTCAGATACTGTATGCTTGACAGACTTGTAACCGAGTGGTGTTGTTCCTCCTGTCCAACGTCCCAGCTTAGCAAGCTGGTACATATTGTCCTTGATACGTTCAGCTATGGTTTCACGTTCAAGCTGAGCGAATACAGCAGCAATATTCATCATTGCTCTGCCCATAGGAGTTGATGTGTCAAACTGTTCCTTGATGCTGATAAAAGCAGTTCCAAGAGAGTTGAGCTTTTCAATCAATCCTGAAAAGTCACCTACATTTCTGCTTACTCTGTCAAGCCGATACACGATAAGGCAGTCAAACGGCTCACTTTCTTCAACACTCATAAGCCTTTTAAACTGCGGTCTGTCAAGACTTTTGCCGGATACACCTTCGTCCTCATATACTGAAATTTCAAACTGGTCATAATCAGCGAAATGAAGCTTTAAGTATTCCTTGCACATTTCAATCTGATTTTCAATGCTGTCACCCTTGCCTGTAAATTTGGACTTTCTAGAATAGATAGCTATTCTTTTCACTTAACTGTTCCCTCCCAGTCTAAAGGAAACGCTGATTAAATCGTTTCTGCCGTTTTTCACAACACTCTCAGTAACGAATTTTCGAGCGTTGCTCAAAACGGCGAAACGATAGCTTTGCATTAATCAGCGTTTCCATAATTATTTTACGTCATTTTTTGTCATATAAGCAGTATACCATATGTTTGTCTTATCTTGCAACAATTTCCGAAAAAATGTTTGCACAAGTTATTCATTTCTTGCATATAGCAGGTATAAGAGTATACAACAATAGTGTATTATGATAATTTGCGACAAGTTTTGTGAAAATTTGATGAAAATTATTGACATCCTCACAAAAATCAGTACAATGTAAATATAGTTTTTTAACTAGTGCATATATCTTTCTTTTAAATTTAAGGGAGATTATGCACTTTTTTTATTTTATAAATTAAGCAAGATGTTTTTCATCTCTGAGTAGGCAAATTTGCATTTACCAATTCAGTAAACGACATAATATTCCTTTAAAAGAACGTAGCAATGACAAATTTGTAGACAATGAGGTGTATCATTATGAAAAAATCAAAACGTATTAAAACTGTCGTTTACTTCCCCAATAATAGGGATGCTTTTGAAAAATTATATGTAGACGCAACCTTTGAAGCAATTAAACAGTTGGCAAGAACTACATCTCCTCCAAATATTCCAGAAAAAAAGAATGATAAGGATAAAATTTAATCCCTCAAAGCTATGAAATACAGCTTTAAGGGATTGAAAGAAGTAGTTGTTAAGCCTTTACATTTGGTTAGTCAATAGAGCCATTTTATGCTGGCAACAAATATTGATTTCATAAACTTTTCTTATTCATCAATCTCTTTCATCATCTCCAGCATAAGCTGAGCCCCAACCCTGACACCCATCTGAAACTGAAGAAATTCGTAATCATGGGCGGCGGCGTGGTATGACACAAAGTATTTATCCAAAAACTCCTTTGCCTCAGGATATTTCTTGAACATCTCAACCTGAAGCTTAAGAATTTCCTCCAATTTTTCATCATATTCTTCTGAACGCGGGTTCAGTTCCATAAAGGAA
>SVNU01000188.1 GCA_015066715.1 Ruminococcus sp.
AAGGCAGTGTCTGACTGATAATAAGCATACTCATAATTAAAAGTCAACTTCAGACATATTCCACCCATGTTTTTAATGCTTTTATTTTGAGAAAGCCTTGAAATTATGAACCTGCAAATTATTTTTTTATTGCAACCATCTATAAATGGACTATTGATTTTGCAATTATGAAGTTGACAGGTACAGGGAAACATTATTATTTAAGTAACAAATTTATGTAAAGAATTTTTTCTTTTTTGCTGACTTTTTTCTTTTCGAGAAAAGAAAAAAGTGTATGCATTCTTTTGTTACTTTTCTTGTGCAAGCAAGAAAAGTAAAGAATATAAATAGAAAGCTAAATATAAATTTATATTTTGTACACTTACTGTAAATATTTTAAATGTTCATGACTCCGATGTCACGCTGGTTAGAAACGAAAATCTCTCTGTCCTGCCTTAATTAAGTCAAGGTATTCGTCAAACTTTGATTTTGCCGCTTCATTTTCAATATTTTCTCTTTCCTGTTTGATTACATCAAATGTAAGCTTGTTGAATTCCTCATCGCCGTAGTCAAGGGCATATTCAGCAAGAGTGAGCATAGCGTTTGGCAGACAGCAGTTTGAAATATTACCGTTTTTCGCAAGCTGCATAAATCTGTCACCTGTTCTGCCTTCACGGTAACATGCTGTACAGAAGCTTGGAATGTATCCGTTTTTAAGAAGTGCCTTGGAAACCTCTGCTTCACTTCTTGTATCGGACACCTGGAACTGTGCTGTGCTCTGGTCATCTTCACAGCTGTCACATTCAAGACGCTTTGCATATCCGCCGACTCCTGTACATGAGCCGCCGCTTGTCTGTGAAATACCGAGAGAAATGATTTCATCTCTGAAGTTCTGTTCCTCTCTTGTTGAGATAATCATACCTGTGTACGGTACAGCAAGTCTTAAAACTGCTATTATAGTTTTGAACTGTTCATCAGAAACAATATTCGGGAAAAGGCTTAAATCAACCCCCTCTGCCCATCTTACACGAGGAATTGAAATTGTGTGCGGACCAACTCCGAAAGTATCCTCAAGATGCTTTACATGAAGCATTGTGCCGATAACTTCATATTTATATTCATAAAGACCGTAAAGAACACCGATACCAACGTCATCAATACCGCCGAGCATAGCTCTGTCATGCGCTGTTGTGTGATAATCATAGTCGCTCTTAGGGCCTGACGGATGAAGCTTTTCGTAGGTAGGCTTATGATATGTTTCCTGGAAAAGTACATATGTACCAATTCCGGCTTCTTTAAGCTTTTTGTAATCCTCAACTGTTGTTGCGGCAATATTTACGTTGATACGTCTGATTTCACCATTGCCGTTTTTTGTTTCATAGCATGTTTTCATGCATTCGAGTATGTAATCAATGTCACAGTTTTTAGGGTCTTCGCCGGCTTCCATAGCAATACGCTTATGACCCATAGCTTCAATTGCACGGCATTCCTCTGCTACTTCTTCCTGTGTAAGCTTCTTTCTTTTTATACCCGAACCGCAGTGATAACCACAGTATTTGCATCCGTTAATGCAGTAGTTTGAAACGTATAAAGGTGCAAACATTACAATTCTCTTTCCGTAAATTTCCTCCTTGATTTTTCTTGCCATTGCAAAAATCTTTTCACGAAGCTCTGTATTTTCTGTATTTTCGCATGCATGGAGAAGAACCGAAACTTCATACCTGTCAAGACCTACCAGAGTTTCAGCTTTTTTGAGAATCTCATCCACCTTTTCTGTATTGTCCTTGTTCTCCTCACCGAAAGCAAGAACCTTCAGAATTTCGTCATGGTCAATAAATTCTTCTGACTTTTTTGATTTGCTGTCGAACATAAAATTTTCCTCTTTTCATTTATTTTTTGAAATTGCTGATTTAACGGAAACGCCTGTTATTTTGCCCAGTTTTCCGGTTACAGCACTGATTGTATCGGTATCGGTATCCACAACAACCGCAATGACTGAAACTCCTCTTTCTCTGTAAGGAATCCCCATTCTTCCGACTATTATATTATTATATTCATGTAAGACAGAATTTACTGCCTCGGAAGATTTCAAATCATCAATTATTATGGATAAAATTGCTATTCTGTTTTCAATCATAAAAACATCCTTTCATAAATAAAGCCCGATTACAAAACAGTAATCGGGCAAAGCTTATGCATGACTTATAAAGGGAAAATCCCCCCTGAAAACATAATAAAGCCTGTAAGCCGATTGCTCAGAATTAATCCTTGCAGCCCGAAAACAGTTATATTTATATTATATCACTTTTTTTCAAAAAGTCAATATATACTGACTTTCACAAAAATATGATTAATCGGAGTTTTTTCGTATATTATAATATCAGAAGAAAAATGCAAAGAGAGGTAAATGATATGTCAGCCATTAAGGTAAGTAAATCAAATTTTGATTTCATTGTAAAAAACAGTATCAAGCCTGTTCTGCTTGATTTTTATGCAGAATGGTGTGCACCATGCCGCATGGTTTCTCCCGTGGTGGATGAAATTGCAAGAGAGCATCCAGAATACCTTGTGGGCAAAGTGAATGTTGATGAGGATATTGAGCTTGCGGACAGATTCGGAGTTGTAAGCATACCCATGCTGGTTGTAATGAAAAATAATGAGGTTACCTACCATACTGTTGGTGCATGTTCAAAATCGGAAATACTTTCCATACTGAAAAAGTGAGAGGAGACGGAAAAGGGTCGAATATTCATCGGCCTTTGTGCCGTAGAAAAATAAATTTATATTTACCAGCGTGACGCTGGACCCATATTGCGGTTTATTTCACTTACAAATAAAAATAAACTCCGCATATTTTATTAAGAATATATATTTATATTTAGTTTTCAAACTTTCTGTTCATTT
>SVNU01000038.1 GCA_015066715.1 Ruminococcus sp.
ACATTATTATTTAAGTGACAAATTCATGCATAGAATTTTTTCTTTTTTGCTGACTTTTTTCTTTTCGAGAAAAGAAAAAAGTGTATGCATTCTTTTGTTACTTTTCTTGTGCAAGCAAGAAAAGTAAGGGATATAAACAGAAAGCTAAATATAAATTTTTTCTAAGGCTAAAAAGGTTACCTATAAAACTAAAGGTAACATTTTGAGATTGGTATTAAATAAACCCTCCCATGGTATCAGGATAAATATCATAGGAGGGAATAAATGTTTTGCTTTAAATTTTCGAATAGCCAAAGCTATTTATGATAGCATCAACCTTCTGACCGGATTTACAGAGCTTGCATTCATTTGCAGCCATTGTTTCATAGCCGGTAAGGTCATCGGAAGTAAAAATTGATTTAATATCAATTCCATTATACTCACTGATTGCGCTGAATATGGACGCTACACCAGCGAGCTGTCCGTTATAATATTGCAGACATTCAACAGAACGATTAATGGTCTTGCCTGTAGATACAGAAGAAATAAGAAGAAGGACACGCTTATTGAAAATATCCTTCTGAATATTGTCTCTGAAAATCATCTGGTTATTTGTATTTGTTTCCGGTGTGATAACAGCTATATCCTTTCCACTGTTGATTGAACCGTGTCCTGTAACAGAAAGCTCCTCTGCAAGAAATGCACCGATAATTTCAGTTCCTTCAAGACATATGATTGTATCAATATCACAGCTTGATGCATAAGCCTTTGCAAGCTCTTTGCCGGCTTCCTTAGCTATAACATGGTGTGTTTTGATTTTAGTTAAATCTACGTAATTGTTTACATGAGAATGATTTGTTGCAAAATGTCCCGGAATAATACCTATTTTGATTTTATTATTATGTCTGGACTTTATTTCACGCATTCTTGATTCCATATGTTCATCTCCATTTCCTGGTTTTACGGCATAACTGTAACCTATACGTTTAACGAAGGTACAATTATCCTACTAATGTAAATAGTATAACATATTGTGCTTTGTTTGTCAATAAAGACAGAATTATTTGTCTGTTTTTCTTATTACACGGCATGGATTTCCGTATGCTACACAATTATCGGGAATATTACGTGTTACAATACTTCCTGCACCTATTACAACATTATTTCCGATTGTTACACCGGGCAGAACTCTTGTGCCTGCACCAATCCATACACTATTGCCGACTGTTATCGGATGCGCAAATTCGTAGCCCTGATTACGCATTTCTTTATCCATATGGTGACCTGCGGTATAGAATCCGCAGTCAGGAGCAATATAAACATTGTCACCGAAGCTTACCTTTGCACCGTCAAGTATAACAAGATTATGGTTAGCATAGAAACTTTCTCCTATTTCGATATTATAGCCGAAATCGCACCAGAAGGGCGGTTCGATAAGAAATTCTTTGCCGGTCTTTCCGAATAATTTTTTGATAATTTCCTTCTTTTCATTCAGAAGGGAAGGCTTGAGATTGTTAAATTCAAAGCATTTGTCCTTGCACTCTCTTAATTCTCTGTCAAGATCATTGTCCTTAGCTGGAATAAAGTACATGCCGTTATCACGTTTTTCTTTTTCAGTCATAGAAAAATCTCCTTTTTGATATTTTAAAATATGTCAGATATGTTTTTAGAATGAATAAAAAAGCGAAATTTATATTTCCGAATTCTTTAACAAAAACTGAAAGGACGTCAAAATGACGTCCTTTTGATTGTTATTTATCAAGACTTGAGACTGTTTTAAGTATAAATTCGATAAGCCTCTGTATATCTGCTGATGTAACTGAACTGTCGTGATTTACGTCTGCGTTTTCAACAGCTGTAGCATCCTCAAGACCATATATTGCCGGACTTACAACATGTTTTGTAAGAACTGCTATATCTGCAATGGAAACATCATTATCAAGGTTAACGTCACCGTACATAACTGCTGACCAGTCAATATCACCTGTTGCAGGAGTTGTTGTTGTAACCTTTGGAGTTGTTCCAGGGATTATATAATTTGTTGTAGTTGTAGTAGTTGTTGTTGTAATTACCGGAGCAGTTGAAGCAGTTGTTACAATAGGAACTTCACCGCCTGTGTATTCACATACTACAGAATCAACTGTGATAGTCTGCTGATTGCCCCACCAGTAACTGAACTGGAATATACCGTCGTCGCTTCTTTCAAGATTATTACCATATTCTGAAACATCAAATATGACCTGAACAGATGAACCTGTGCCGTTCTGAGTGCAGTTGAGAGTCTGCCAGTTACCGCCTGAGAGTGTAATACCGCCGCCGCATGACATTGTTCCGATATCACCGCTTGCTGTAAGATTTACAATAATCTTCTGTGCTGCTGTTGCATTGCCCGGAAGGAGCTTATTAATATTTACATTGTAATTTTTATTGTTTGAATAATCAAGGTTATCGTTTGCTTCAACCTTTTGTGTACCTGAACCGCTCTGTCCTGCAGTTGTTACAGTTGTTGTTGTTACAGGTGCAGTTGTATTCTTGCTTGTTGTAGCTACCGGTGTTGTTCCGGGTATAACCTGGTTTGTAGTAGTTGTAGTAGTAGTTGTTGTTGTGGTAGTAGTAGTTGTTGTAGTTGTTGTAACTACAGGTGTGCTGCTGCCTGATACACCAGGAATGCTTGATGCAACAGACTGTCCTGAACCGTATTTCAGATAGAGACCTGCCAGTGCACCTACAAAGCATGCATTATAGTCTGTAGCAACTTCTGTATATTCAAACTTATTTGCTTCGTCATAATAGTTACCGCTCTTATCAGGACCACCAACGAGAGCACCTACAAGAACATGCGCAAACGGAACACCCTGATTTTCTGACGGGAAGTCAGAATAACCGGAAGCTGCTCTGTGGTGTGGCTGTGTAACTGAATTTGAATCATAGCCTACCATGTAGCACTGGTTGTTCTTGTTGTTGCCGAAGATGTATTCCATCTGACCTTTGGCCCATGATGTGTATGTTGATGCGTTCTTGTACTTGTCGTAAACAAGACCTGTCATCTGAAGGGCTGCGTTGTATCTTGCCGAACCCCAGTCCTTTACAGCAACATAGCCTTCTGATGTTGCATAGCTGTTCTTATTATTGTCAATATTTTCTGCAAGTCTGTTTAATTCTTTGCCGTAAAGCGCATTTGCTGCAGGCCATACATTATCCCAGCAAAGCGGCCATGTGGATGAGTAAGCGTAGTTACTCTGTGAAATCCAGCTTGCACAGTCTGACTGATAGGATGAATCATTTGTAGCCTTGTAAAGAATAATTGCAGCAAGCGCCAGATCGTCAAGATAGCTTTCTCCTCTGTAGTATGACTGTGATATTGTAACTGCCTTATTGTTTGACTTTGCAAACTTGTAAAGAGCCTTAGCGTATGTAAGGTCTTCTGAATTTCCAAAGTTAAGATAGTTCATTGCAAGTGCTGCTGCTGTTTCAGCAACTGTATCTGTACATGGATTGCTTGATGTAGCAAAGTATGCAGGTCTTGCAATAGTCTGTGATTCAGGAGATTGCCATTTTACATGGTCTGTATCACCGTCACCAACCTGATAGCAGTAAGCCTGAACAGTACCGCCGCTCATTACAGTACATCTCTTGAAGTAATCACAGAAATAATCTGTAATTGTCTGCAAGTGTGCCGCCTGTCCTGTTTTTGTAAAGGCATCCTTGAATTCATAATAACTCCAGCCAAGCATTGTTGCGGAGTAAGAACCAGGATGATTGAATTTTACATGGTCACCGGCATCGTGGTAACCGCCGCTTAAATCGAGTGTTCCGTATGGAGTTGAAACGCTGCTGTCATATGTATGACAGTCATCACGCCAGTCAAGCTGTGATGTTTCACCTACATCAGGACCACACATATTTGCGTCATAAAGATAAAGGGAGTACTGAAGCGCTTTAGCGTAATTGATGCTTACGGCTGCATCTGCTTTGTCAACCTGTGCAGTAAAAGGCGAAATCAAAGCGGTTGCAGTCAATGCAGTACCCACAGCGACTGCTTTAAGTCGCTTGAAAATGTTGGATGTCTTCATTTTGATCATACCGTCCTCTCATAAAATAAATAAAAAAAGTATAAAATACTCAATATAATTATACATTATAAATGAATATTTTTGATTAACAAACAGTTAATAAATTATTAATAAATAATTACAAAAGGTAAGCTGTTGTATATAATTGTAAATTATAATACCAATATTTTAAGCAGAATTTTTATCTCAAAACTGTTTACCTTTACATAGAGAAAAAAATATTGTATAATACTTATAATTAAACTTAAATGGAGCAGAGTATGAATTATATACCTAAGGAAATTATAAGCTTTATTGAAGAAAATGATGTCAAATTTATCAGACTTACCTTTACTGATTTGTACGGAAACCTGAAAAACATTGCAATAATGCCATGCGAGCTTAAACGTGCCTTTGAGTACGGCATACCTTTCGAGGCAGGCTTTTTCTCAAAGCATTGTTCCGACCTGCTTTTGTTTCCGGATATTTCAACAATGTCGGTTCTTCCGTGGCGGCCGAAATCGGGACGGGTTATCAGATTTTTCTGCAATATAAAGCATATTGACGGAACTCCCTATGAGGGTGATATGCGAAGCCGTCTCTGCAGCTTTATTGATAAAATGCGTGATAAAGGATATAGCTGTAAAATAAGTACAAGATGTGAATTTTATCTTCTTGATACCGATGAAAACGGAAATCCTACAAAGATTCCCCATGATAATGCCAGCTATCTTGATATTGCACCACTTGATAAATGTGAGAATACAAGACGTGAAATCTGTCTTTCTCTTGAGGAAATGGGTTTTAATCCCCAGACATCAAGACATTCCTACGGACCGGGGCAGAATGAGATAGACTTTAAACACAGCAATCCTGTAAGTGCCGCTGACAATATGGTGTATTACAAAACAGTTGTAAAAAATGTTGCCTCGCAAAACGGGCTTTTCGCAAGCTTTATGCCAAAGCCTGTGCATAATCAGTCAGGAAGCGGTCTGCATATAGGTATATCAATAAAAAAGGACGGAAAGCACATTTTTTCATCCGATACGGATAGCTTTACAGACACAGGCAGAAGCTTTACTGCCGGAATTTTAAACAGAATAAATGAAATAACCTGTTTTTTAAATCCAACCACAAATTCATATCGCAGACTTAATGAAAATCTGTCAGAAAATAAGAACGGAAAGCAGTCGGATTTATTCAGGCTTGTAAGAGTTCCTTATTCTTACGGAAATGACCCCTGCATTGAATTATGCTCTGCTGATGCGTCCTGTAATCCATATATTGCCTTTATGCTTATTCTTATGGCAGGGCTTGAAGGGATAGAAGCAGATGAGCGTCTTGACAAGAACCTGTCTGAAGGCGGAAGGATTTTCAGATCGGACAGGCTTCCGACTTCCCTTGAAGATGCTGTATCATCAGCTCTATCCAGCAAATTTATAAAAGATGCTTTCGGAGAAAATGTTCATGAGGATATATTCAGACATTTTAAGAGTATAATTTCAGATTATAATGCGTCAGATGACAAAACAAAATTTGAAGATGAAATTTGGTTCAGGAATATTTAAAAGGTGATAGTGTAATGGAAAGAGTTCTTTTAGTCTCCGGCTCTGCTGACGGTAAGGAAATACTGCGCCAGCTTATCAGAGAAGCAGGATATACAACTGTTACAGCTACAGGAAGCGGAAATGAGGCAAGGCGTTTAACAGCCTGTGATGAATATGGTATTATTGTGATAAATACCCCGCTTACAGATGAATTCGGACGTGAGTTTGCAGTAAAGGCAGCAGAATCGACCAATTCCGGCATTGTTCTGATATGCAGGTCGGACATTTCCGAAGAATTAACCGACAAGCTCAGCTGTCATGGTATATTTGTTCTTTCGAAGCCGGCAGACAAAAATACCTTTATTCATACACTTGAACTTGTTTCGGCAACACGTTCACGTATGCTCAGATTTAACAGTAATTCAAAGCTTCAGAGCAAGGCAGAGGAAGTTAAGCTTATAAACCGTGCAAAAAACTGCCTTATGCAGTATCTGAAATTTTCAGAGCCTCAGGCACACCGTTATATCGAAAAGCAGGCAATGGATACACGGCAGACAAGGAAAGATGTTGCAAGGCATATTCTTTCAATTTATGAAAACTGAATAAAAACTGAACTCCCACCTGAAAAACAGGTGGGAGTTAAAACTTGCTCTTATTGTTTTATTCTGCGTAATCCTTAAAGCTTATGTTTAAATCAACATTTCCTTCAATTCCGGGAACATTTCCGCTGCTTGTATACTGCCACATATCAAAGTCATAGTAATATGACGGTTCATCATTGTATTCGGCAAGCCAGAAGTCGTAATCATTAAGTCTGTTAAGGTCAAGCTTGAAAATAGAAGTACGCTTATTCTGATAAATCATCGGTGTATAACCTGCGCTTTTTATTGTTTCGCAGAATGCTACACAGCAGTCAGTTAAAATATCAACGGATACATTGTCAGTCCTTGCAGTATCACCGCTGATAATTTCCCAGTCGAATACCACAGGATAGTTTACATCAAGACCTTCAAGACTTTCTATTACAAGGTTTGCTTCCTCAACAGCTTCCTCTGCGGTTATCGCCTGCGAGAAAAAGTAGACCCCGGCGTCAAGACCGGCTTCCCTTGCACCGGTAATATTCTGCACATAGTTTTCATCAAGTCCCGGTTCACCTGTGCCGTATCCACGGTATCCGAGACGGACCATTGCAAAATCAATGCCCGATTCCTTAACCTTTGCCCAGTCAATTTCATTCTGGTGTACGGAAACATCAACTCCGAGAAGGGAAGTGATGTCGGAATTTTCAACGTAATATTTACGTCCGTTTCTTGACTTTATCTGTTCAATTTCCTTTGAAAAAGCCGGAACACTTTCAAGCACAGGAATCCATATTTCACCGTATGTACCATCCTCAAGAAGAATCTTCTTACCGCTTAGATTATAATAGTTTTCGCTTACTCTGTCCTCAATATCCTCCAAATTACTTTCGGAAATATTTTCATTATATGTATCCACAGATGCGGAAGTCTGCACAGCCTGATTGCTTTTTCTGTAAAAGAATACTACAGCAACAGACAAAAAAACAATAATCACAAGCTCTGCAATAATTAAAATATTTTTAAAGGCTTTTTTCATATTATTCTCCTAATCAGTTGATAAAATAATAATAACACAATTTTTTTTAAAAGTAAATAAGAAATTTTTGCAGAACTGAATTTTTACTTGAAAAATGAGTGACAGAGTGTTATAATAATAAGGTAATTATATTTTAGGAGTGCTTTTTTTGAAAAAATTATTTCCTGTACTTGTAACGGTACTATTAATATTTGCATTTCCTTTAAATGCAAACGCTATTGTTTTTACACCGTCGTTTGAAGTATACAGTCAGTCGGCATACATGATAAATCTTGATACTAAATCTGTAATCTATGAAAAAAATGCCGATGCTGAGCAGATGCCGGCCGCTCTTGTCAATATCATGACGGCTGTTATTGTCCTTGAGAACTGCGAAGATACGGATGCGGTTTCAATTATTGCGGATGACAGTCTGTATGACGAATTTGAAAGCTATGAATATCCTGATGATTTAAGATATGCCGAAATCTGGAATGGGGACAAGCTGACTGTCACCGAGTATCTTTATGCGCTGATGCTTACATCCTCCTGTGAAGCGGCAAATATTCTTGCCGATTACTTCGGTAATAACGATATTGATGCATTCGTAGGCAAGATGAATGCCAAAGCTGCTGAAATCGGTGCGACAAGCACATATTTTAAAAATCCGCACGGACTTTATGATCCTGAACAGGTTACAACTGCAAAGGATATGGCGCTTATAACCCAGTATGCGCTTACTGTTCCGGGCTTCGAGGAAATTGCAACGGCAGAAGAATATGTGCTGAATCCGCAGAATGTTGATTCGCAGCATGAGGCTGAATGGACAATAACACATTCAAATATTATCATGAGCGCAGCAAGTGATTACTATCTTTATGGTGTCAAGGGAATAAAAACCGGTAATTTACAGCTTGGTGGCAGAAATATTCTTACAATGGGAAGCTCCGACGGAAACAAATATCTGCTGGTGCTTCTTAATGCGCCGTTTTATGATGAAAACGGTGATTCAAAGTATTATCATATTTTAGATGCACGTAATCTTATGGAATGGGCATTTGAGAATTTCAATTATCAGGTGCTTCTGTCAAAGGATGAAGAAATTGCGGAAATAAAAGTTTCCAACTCGGACGGCAGCGGTTATGTGCTTATAAAGCCTGAAAGAGAGGTTTCATCTCTTTGGTACAATGATGTTGATACAACGGCAATTCAGAAGAATATAACTCTTGCGGAAGATGTTACCGCACCCGTCAAAAAAGGGCAGAAGCTCGGAGAAATTGAACTTAAAATGTCTGACGAGGTTATAGATGTTGTTGATCTTGTAGCGGCAAGTGATGTTGAAAGGTCTTTTTTGAAATTCAACCTTTCAATGACAAAGGATTTCTTTACCTCAAACTGGTTTGTGGTTGCAATTGTTACTTCGCTTATACTCTCACTCGTTTATCTTGCTATTTGCATCTGGGCTTATAACGATTATAAAAAACGTGCAAAGGGAAGCTTTTCAAACAAAAAAATTGTAAAAAAGCTTTATGGTAATAACAGAAGAAGATAAAAAACAGCTCCGGTTTCCGGAGCTGTTTTGCTTGCTGAAAAAACTATTTTTGGAAGAACATTCATATTTATCTTTTCCTACAATTTGTGGAGGATAAAAATTTCCTCGTATGTGTAAAATTTTCGTAGGCAGATAAATTTATATTTTTTCTATCATAAATTTATATTTACCAGCGTGACGCTGGACCCATATTGCGGTTTATTTCACTTATAAATAAAAATAAACTCCGCATATTTTATTAAGAATATATATTTATATTTAGTTTTCAAACTTTCTGTTCATTTCTTGTATGTGCAAGAAACGAACCAAAGAACACACAAACTTTTTTCTTTTCTTGAAAAGAAAAAAGTCAGCAAAAAAGAAAAAATTCTATCCGTCACACTGTAACTTAAATAATAATGTTTCCCTGTACCTGTCAACTTCATAATTATATACTTAAAATTCCATTTATAAATGGTTGCACCTAAAAATAAACTTGCAAGCTTTCTCAAGCTATAACTTAATTTGTGGGGAGAATTGCGTTTTATGCAAACTTTCTGCGACTGTTAACTTTTTATCGGGTATGATAGTTCTTTTAATGGGAAACAGTCTGAATCTTGTTTCAATTTTAAGTTTTTATTTTCTTTGTTCAAACTTTCTTTTTATAAGAAAGTTTGTGTGTTCTTTGGTATCTTTCTTGCACAAGCAAGAAAGTACGAAATTATTTGTACAACGCTAAATATAAATTTACGCTTATTGCCTACATTTATTTTACAGATACAATTTCCTCTCTTTTTATTGACAAATATATCTAAAAATGTTAAAATATAAACAACAATAAATAAACAGGAGGAAAACATGAATAAGAAAAGAATATTCAGCTTTCTCACATCTGCCGTTATGGCAGCGGGCTTTTTGTCCGTAATGCCTCAGACAGGTATTTTTGAGCCGTTGACAGCCGAAGCATTAAAATATGATGACTATCTTTCTTATACGAGAGAAGATAAAAACAATGACGGAACATTTGATTCAGTTACAATAACCAAGTGTGACCTTGAAGCTGACAATGTAAATATTCCGTCTGAAATCGACGGCTTGCCTGTTACAGATATAGGAGAAAAAGCATTCGATTATTGTGATTATATTGAAAGCATAACGATTCCAGACAGCGTTACAAGCATTGCCACTTCTGCATTTGAAAACTGCAACAGTCTTGAAACAGTAATAATTCCAGAAAGTGTTACATATATAGGCGCCAGAGCGTTTTATTATACACCATGGATTGATGCAAAACGAAAAGAAAATCCTTTAGTTATTGTAAATAATATCCTGATTGATGCATATGCCTGTAAATCTGATGTTGTAATTCCGCATGGGGTCACATGCATAGGAGATCTGGCTTTTTATTATTGTAAAAAAGTAACAGGTATTACAATTCCTGACAGTGTTACAAATATAGGAATAAGTGCATTTCATATGTGTACAGGTCTTAAAAGCATAACATTATCCGACAGTGTTACAAGTATAGGAAATAGTGCATTTTACAAATGTTCAAGCCTTTCAAGCCTGGCACTTCCTGACAGTGTTACAAGCATAGGAAATGGTGCGTTTTGCGGATGTACAAGCCTTTCAAGCCTGGCACTTCCTGACAGTGTTACAAGCATAGGAGATAGTGCGTTTTGCGGATGTACAAGCCTTGCCGGTATAACACTTCCTGACAGTATTACAAGCATGGGAAAAAGCGTATTTTACGGATGCACAAGCCTTGCAAGTATAACACTTCCTGACAGTATTACAAGCATAGGAAATGAGATGTTCTACGATTGCACAAGCCTTACGAGCGTAACACTTCCTGATGGTCTTACAAGCATAGGAAATGAGTCGTTCTACGATTGCACAAGCCTTACAAGCATAACAATCCCCGACAGCGTTAATATAATAGATACAGATGCATTTTCCAGGTCTTCATTACTTAACACTATTGGAGATATAACATACGTTGATACGTGGTTGATTGAATGTGATACAGCTGCAGTGTCTGCCGAAATAAAAGCCGGAACAAAGGGCATTGCCAATTCTGCTTTTGAACATTGCGAATCTCTTTCAAAAATAATAATACCTGATGGTGTAACATATATCGGAAAAAAAGCATTTTACTATTGCACATCTCTTTCAGATGTAATAATACCTGACAGTGTAACAAGTATCGGACAAAGTGCATTTGAATATTGCACATCTCTTTCAGATATAATAATACCTGACAGTGTAACAAGTATCGGACGAATTGCATTTTGCTATTGTACATCTCTTTCATGCATTACAATTCCGGACAGCATTATAAATACGGGATATTACCCGTTTTATGGATGTCATATAGATACATTAATAATCGCAGATGGTTCAGAAAAAATCACACAGATAATGACCCAACAACTTGAAAGCACAGTAAAAGAAATAATCATTCCTGACAGCGTTACATGTATAGATGATTCCGTATTTTTCAATTATCAAAATCTTACAGAAATAAATATTCCTGACAGTGTTGTAAGTATAGGTGACGCTGCATTTTCAAGCTGTCATGCCCTTGAAAATGTAACAATCGGCAATGGAGTTACATATATTGGAGATGGTGCTTTTATTTATTGTTCATCTCTTAAAAATATAGAAATCCCCGACAGTGTTGCAGACATAGGCTACGGAGCATTTGCTAATTGTCCGAGCCTTGAAAATGCAGCAATCGGAAATGGTATCGCAAGTATAGGCGAATATGCATTTTCAACCTGTCCAAAACTTGAAAGTCTTACAATTGAAAATCCTGAATGTGAAATAACAGATTCAGAAACTACTATCGACCCGAATGCTGTAATTTATGGGTGCTGGAAATCCACTGCACATAACTACGCAATAAAGTATAACCGTAAATTTGCACCACTTGATGATATTGTTATGGGTGATGCAAATATTGACGGAAAAATGACTGTAAGCGATGCAGCATTTATTGCAAGAACCCTGGCAAAACTTGAGACAATTGATATTGAAACAAATCCGGCAGCAGATTATAATTGTGACGGTAAGGTAACCGTATCAGACGCAGCGGCTATCGCAAGAGAGCTTGCAAAGCCAAAATCCGCATAACAGAATATTTTAATACAGAATGCCCCTAAAGACTGATTTCTTTAGGGGCATTGTTTTTACAGTATAAAGCAGATAAGTCCGCTGCAGCCTTCGTTGATAACTCTTTCAAGAGTTTCCTGCAATTTCATTCTTGCGTCAACAGGCATCTTGTACAGTTTGTTGTGAAGTCCCTCATTTACAAGCTCATGAAGGGATTTTCCGAAAATATTTGATTCCCATATTTTTTTTGGATTTTCCTCAAACCCCGAAAGCAGATACATTACAAGCTCCTCACTTTGTTTTTCTGTACCAACAATAGGACTTACTGTTGTGTTGATACCTGCTTTCATCATATGGATTGACGGTGCAGAGGCTTTGAGTCTTACGCCGTATTTGCCGCCCTGTTTGATTATTTCCGGTTCTTCAAGTGATAATTCGTCAATGTCAGGCATAACAATTCCATAGCCTGTTGCTTCAACCTCATCAAGTGCAGGCTTTATTTTTTCGTACTCTTTTTTTATTTTGTTAAGCTCCATAAGGACGGGCAGTAAATCACTTTCATTAACTATTTCGATGCCTGTTGTTTCACCGAGGATTTTATAGAAAAGCTTACTGTCAAGGCTTACGTGAATAGTAATGCTTCCCTGACCAAGGTCAATTTCGGCAATTTTCGAATCTGTTATATACTGGCATTCCCTTATTTTTTCGGCAACACTTTTTGCATCCTTGACAAGCCTGATATCCTGTGCTGAATCCTTGATTATACTGAAAACCTCATCTTTAAGCCAGTGTCCCTTTTTAAGCCCTGTTATCCACTTTTCCATGCGGATATTGATTTCCTTGATAGGGAATGCGTAAAGCAGCTCCGACATAATATGTTCAATGTCATTTTCGTTAATGTCAAGGCAGTTTACCGGAATTACCGACGCTTCATATTTTTCCGATAAATCCTTTGCAAGCTGCCGTGATTCTGGCGAATGCGGGTCAGCACTGTTTAAAATGACAATAAACGGCTTGTTTATTTCTTTAAGCTCATTTATTACTCTGCTTTCACATTCGGCATATTCTTCACGAGGAATATCTGAAATGCTTCCGTCGGTAGTCACAACCATGCCGATTGTTGAATGTTCTGAAATTACCTTTTGTGTGCCTACCTCTGCTGCCATATTGAAGGGTACTTCTTCGTCAAACCAAGGTGTCATTACCATTCTCGGCGCTTCATTTTCTATGTATCCCAGTGAGCTTGGAACAATATAGCCTACACAATCAATAAGCCTGACATCAAATCTCGTTCCGTCGTCAAAACTTACCTCAACCGCTTCTTCGGGAATGAACTTCGGCTCTGTTGTCATTATGGTTTTGCCTGCTGCCGACTGCGGAAGCTCGTCAACGGCTCTTTCACGCTTGTATTCGTTGCTGATATTCGGTATAACAAGCGATTCCATAAAACGTTTTATAAATGTAGATTTTCCTGTTCTTACAGGTCCGACAACACCGATATAAATATCACCATCGGTTCTTTTTGAAATATCATTGTAAATGCTGTTCTCCATTATTTCCTCCTACACAATCGGTATAAGTAACATTCCGTCGTCTGACAAACATTCCGTATCAAGTGAATTTTCCTCAATAATAGCATTGACGGATGTACAGTATTTTTTTGCTATATTCCACACATTTTCATCCCTTACGCCGTAGTAGAGTTTTAATGCGTAATCGCCGTCACGGGTGATTTTTCTTGAATCATCTACACTCACATCGGTAACTGCCTGATAAAATGATGATGAATATAATTCTCCGCATATTTTTATATCAGCCTTTACCGCAATTCCGTCAGAGTCGGTAAGAGTATATGTACAATCAACCGAATCAATTTTAATATCAGCTGTGCTGTTTTGAGTAATTTTGTCGCAGCTTATGGAATACTCAAAAGCAGCTTCCTTTTCAATGGCAGACGGCGCGTTGCTTTCGTTTTTTATCAATGCCATAAACATAAGCATTCCGCTTATATTTATGGTTTTATCCTTGCTGTCAATTCGTACATTTATATTTTTGGTGTCACATCTTACATCGTAAACGCATAAAATATTGTTTTCGTCGTTCTGAAGTAGTGCCTTGCTCTGGAATTTTTCACATATAATCATAGGCGGCTGCTCAATTGCAAGCTTTGACACGGCATGCTCACATGGATAAGCTGTCGAATACAGGTCGGATACAAGCTCAACAGTGATCGTCTTATAAGCACAGCATACAATGTTAAGCTTTATTTCGCATTTAATAAGCTTGTTATCATCGTTTGAATCTGATGCGGCTGAAATATCCTCCATTATTTTTTCAACCTTTACGGACGTGAAATAGCTTTCGTCAAGTCCCTCCATATCAATAATCTGACTGTAGGGAACAGAAAAATTCATAGTTTCCATGCCGTCTGTACATGTATATAGAATTTTAATATCCGCATCACCTTTTACAACAAGCTTATTTGCAATTATTTTTTTTTCAGGCTCTGAAAGGCTTACATCCATATGGATTATGCTGATAACAGGCGGTTTGGAATCTCCAAGTTCTATATTTTCATTAAGAATAATATTTTTGGTCTTGTTTATTTTTTTTGCCATATACTCAACAGGGAACTTTTTTGTCTGCATATTCATTCCCGTTACATCGCATATTGCTTCCTGCTTTGATTCGCCGCATACCTTGATTCTTATCGATACAGCACCTCTCATGTCAACTCTGCGCTTGTTGACAACACGGCAGTTTATGTGGTCGGTTTTCGGACATATCGAAATAACCGGATTGTTTATCCTATCACCGAGATTTACTGATTTGCTGTAGGTAAGACGTTGATTTATACAGTGCAGGGTATCGTTTTTTTCACTGCAGTACAGAAATTTAACATCCGCAATCAGCTCATAGGTCAGGGTTTCACCGTTGATTCCGTATGATGTGACCGACGGGTAAACTGTGCACTTTACCATTTTAAAAATATCCTGATAGTAGTCAGGGAGAATATAGTCAAGCTCTACAGATTGTTCCTGCGAACCATCATATATTTTTTCGCTGACCGAAAGACTTTCACGGTTAATTTTCAGATTCATTTAATACCTCCTAAATTTTATGCGTATTGAATAGAGAACAAGCTGCCGGATAAAATTCTGTCGGACTTGTTTTGCTAAGTCAATTATATTCAGCGGAAGTATTGTTTATTACCTGATAATAAAAAATCACTTGATTTCAATGGTAAAATGTGTTAGAATAATTAATGAATAAATGAAAGGAAGATTTTTATGGAGTATATTATTGAAACGAAATCACTGTCAAAAATTTACGGCAGACAAAAAGCCCTTGATAATGTAAGCATTCATGTTCCAAAGGGAAGTGTTTACGGACTTATCGGAAGCAACGGTGCGGGCAAAACAACTATATTGAAAATAATAAGCGGTCTTGCCAAGCAGACTGATGGTACATATGAACTTTTCGGAAACAGTAAGACGGCATCTTCGGCAAAAATCGGTACACTTATCGAAGCACCGGGAATATATCCGAAGCTTTCGGCAATGGAGAATATGCGTATAAAATGCCTTACCATGGGAATTAAGGATACAAATGTACCGGCAGAGCTTCTTGAAATAGTTGGTCTTGCAGATACAGGAAAGAAAGCGGCAGGTAAATTTTCACTGGGTATGAAGCAGCGTCTTGGTATGGCACTGGCACTTATCGGAAAACCGGAGCTTGTTATTCTTGATGAGCCTATCAATGGTCTTGACCCTGAGGGAATAATTGAAGTCCGTGATATGATTTCAAAGCTCAATAAGGAAATGAACATAACATTTATTATTTCAAGCCATATTCTTGAGGAACTTTCAAAAATTGCAACAAATTACGGCATAATTGATAAGGGCAGACTTCTTGAAGAAATTGATTCTGAAACTCTCTTTTCAAAATGCAGTGACAGAATTGAAATCGGTACTAATGATAACGAAAATGCCGTCAAGGTTCTTACTGCTTTCGGTGTAGCTGATTATAAGATTTCGGAAGAAGGATTAATAAATGTTTTTGACCAGTCGGATAAATCCGCAGAAATCAATTCCGCACTTGTAAAGGAAGGTATAGCCGTTCATCATCTTTGTGTAAAGAATGAATCTCTTGAAAATTATTACATAAGCCTTATTGGCGGAAAGGCAGGTAGTAAAAATGCTTAATCTTTTAAAAAGTGATTTATACAAAATGAGAAAGATGACATCGCTGTATGTTTTTAATATAATTACTGTTTTGTATAATGCAATTACAATTTTATTTGTCTCAATAATTATGTCAGATGATTACACGCTGCATTTCTGTGAATTCATTCAGTCCGGTACAGCAATATTACCTCTTTTTGCCGGTTTGTTTATATGCTTGTTTTCAGCATCCGAATATAAGCACGGATTCATAAAAAATACAGCAAGTGTTGTTTCCGATAAAAGTAAGATTGTGCTTTCAAAAATGGTTATTCTGATTATCTTTATACTGATTTCTCTTGCGGTCTACATTCTTTCGGGTTCACTTTTTGTAGCGGTTTTACAGAATGTAACCTTCAGCTTTGAGGATATAACAGTTATTGATTCTATTATGCATATAAGCCTTCAGGTACTGTTTCTCTTTGCAATCAGTATGATAACCATTGCACTTGTTACAGTTACAAAAAGCAGTACATTTTCATGTACATTCACAGTACTGATTACATCCGGTACCGTAAAGGGAATAATCGGAACAATATGGCTTATTTTTACAAGCACTGAAATTATCCCAGAGTCAATTGATATATCCTATGTATTTATAAGCCATTATTTAAGCTATGTCAGCTGCTTTGGTGAAAATAAGGACAGACTTATAGGTCTCGGAGTTGCAGCGGCATATATTATTGTTACAGGAGTTATTTCGATTTTTACAATCAGAAAAAAAGACATAAGATAAATAATAATGAAAATACTTTTGGAATAAACCGAAGGGACGTCACTGTGACGTCCTTTTGTGTTGTTGTCTAAAGATAAATTTATATTTAGCTTTCTGTTTATATTCCTTACTTTTCTTGCTTGCACAAGAAAAGTAACAAAAGAATGCATACACTTTTTTCTTTTCTCGAAAAGAAAAAAGTCAGCAAAAAAGAAAAAATTCTATGCATGAATTTGTCACTTAAATAATAATGTTTCCTTGTACTTGGCAACTTCATAATTACAGAATTAAAAGTCCAACTATACATGAGTACAACAAAACAGAATATGCCAGACCAAAATTACAAGCTTTCTCAAGCTATAGCTTAATTTGCGGGGAGAACTGCGTTTTATGCAGACTATCTGCAACAGTTTACTTTTTATCGGGTATGGTAGTTCTTTTAATGGGAAACAGTCTGAGCTTTGCCACAATTTCAAGCATAATATTTTCTTTGTTCAAACTTTCTTTTTATAAGAAAGTTTGTGCATTTCTTTGTAACTTTCTTTGTGCAAGCAAAGAAAGTTAATAACAAGATTGGAAAGAAAAATATTAATTTAACTTTATCTACAGTCTAAAATCCCTCTTTATCAAGAGCATTTTCTTTTTATGTTTCGCTTAATTTACCATAATATTTCACACAATCTTAACAATATGGTTTTATAATGATTTACAGATATAAATAGATACACAGAGGGCTTTTTAAGGATAGATTTAAAAAGGGAGTAAAAATCTATGAAATATTTAAAAAGACTATTGGGAATTCTTATTGCGATTACTTCAGTTTCGGTACTGATGACAGGCTGTGAAAAACAGACCAATTCATCTGTTACAGAGGAAAAAGGCATTACCTCGCAGGCTCTGGAGTCAACAGAAAATTCTACAGACAGTGGCACAGTTGCAGGGGAATTATCTGAATATTCAGATTATTTTTCAAATTTTGACCTTCAGTCTGATTATAATAATGTAACTGCCGACATAAAATTAAATGGAGATGATGTACAGATAAGCGGCAGCGGTGCAGAATTTTCAGACAAAATTATTTCAATTACAACGGGTGGTACATTCGTTTTCAGCGGTGTTTTGGATGATGGTCAGATATTTGTAAATGCTGAGGAAAATGTTCAGCTGGTTTTTAATGGCGTAAATATTACGAATCTGTCATCTGCGCCCGTCTATGTTGAAAATGCAAAGAATGTAGCGGTTACTCTGGTGGATAATACCGAAAATGTATTGAGCGACACTGAAAATTATGTGTTTTCAGACACAGATGCAAACGAACCGGATGCTGCACTGTTCAGCAAAGACGATTTGTCAATCAACGGTAACGGAAGTCTTACGGTAAATGCAAATTACAACGAAGGAATAGCAACTAAAAATGACCTGAGAATTTCAGGCGGTAAAATTGCAGTAAACTCAAAGGGAGATTCCGTAAAGGGCAAGGATTCTGTTGTGGTACAAAATGCGGATATAACAATAAATTCTGAAGCAGATGGAATAAAAACAACAAATACTGAGGAAACAGATAAGGGATTTGTTGTCTTTGAAAGCGGTAATTTTGATATAACTGCGCAAAATGATGCTGTTCAGTCGGAAAACTTCCTTAATGTAAATGGCGGTACATTCAATATAATGACAGGTGAAGGTGCTGCTGCAGCACAAACGGATATGGAAAGTGCAGGATTTGGCGGCAGAGACAGAATGGACAGAGATTTCATTATGCAGGAAAATCAGGCTGACGATGAAATTACAGAAAGTCAGAAGGGATTGAAATCCAATACAGTTATTAATGTAAATGGCGGCGCAATTTCAGCAGACTGCTCTGATGATGCGGTTCATGCTGCCGTAGATATACAGATAAACGGTGGAGAATTATCGTTAAGCTCCGGTGATGATGGTATTCATTGCGACAATAATATAAAAATCGCAAATGGAAATATCAGAGTACTTAATTCTTATGAAGGTATTGAAGGCATTGTGATTGATGTTGACGGTGGTTATCTTGATATAGTATCAAGCGATGACTGCTTCAACTCAAGCGATGGAACAGGAGGCTCCATGGACCCTATGGCGGTTTCTGAAAACTGCGTGCTTAATATAAATGACGGATATGTATATGTAAACTCAGGTGGTGACGCTCTTGACAGTAATGGTATTTTAAATATAAACGGCGGACTTGTCCTTGTTGACGGTCCTGAAAACGATGGGAATTCTGCACTTGATTCAGGCTCGGAAATCAATGTCAACGGTGGTACTTTAATTGCCGCAGGAAGCTCCGGAATGCTTGAACTGCCGAATGAAACATCCGGTCAGAATGTTATTGTGGCTGCATTTGAAAATGAAGTGTCAGGGTCAACACCTGTTTATCTGACAGATGAAAATGGTGATGTATTATTTTCATATATACCGTCAAAAAAATATTCTGCTGTAATCATCAGCTCACCGGAAATTACTACCGGCAGCGAATACAGTGTGTACTGCGGCGGTACAGTGACAAAAGCCGGGGACAGTATAAACTATTGGAAGGAATACAGTGAAGAAAGCAGCTGCTCCGGCGGAGAACTTATAGGAAATGTTACTGTTTCATCAACCGTTACAACAGTCGGAAATATATCATCAGGTATGATGGGCGGCGGAAAAATGGGCGGTTTCGGCGGTCAGATGCCACCTGATGGTGAAATGGGAGATGGCTTTGGCGGTCAGATGCCACCTGACGGTGAAATGGGAGACGGCTTCGGTGGTCAGATGCCTCCGGATGGTGTAATGGACGATGGATTTGGCACATTTTTTTGATTTATATAAATCTGTCATGAGAAACGGAGAACATATATGATTTATGGCTTGACTGATTTAAAGCAAAAGGAAGTCATAAATATTGAAAACGGTGAAAAACTGGGATTTATAGATGATATTGAATTCGAAGCGGAAAGCGGAACTGTTGCAGCACTTGTCATAATGGGAAGAAGCCGTATGTGGGGACTTCTCGGAAAGGATGAGGACATTGTGCTGACAGTCAGGGACATAGAGCTTATCGGCAGGGATACAATACTTGTAAGGTATAGCGAAGCGCCGTCAGGCGGCAAAAATATGAGAAAAAAATTCATATTTGAAAATTTTTTTGAAAAAAAATAAAAAAAGCTTGATTTTTTGTTTTTGATGTGGTATAATATTACAGTAATTCGCACGCTTGTACTTTTGACAGCCGGTGCTGCTTTGTAGCAGTTGCTGTCAAGCTAAGTTGGGCGGAGGATAATAAAAACCAAAAAACAGGAGGAACTACCATGGCAGTAGTATCAATGAAGCAGCTTCTCGAAGCAGGCGTACATTTCGGACATCAGACAAGAAGATGGAACCCAAAAATGGCTCCATATATCTTCACTGAAAGAAACGGAATCTATATCATCGACCTTCAGAAGACTGTAAAGAAGCTTGAAGAAGCATACATGTTTGTTCGTGACCTCGCAGCAGAAGGCGGAAACGTTCTTTTCGTAGGTACAAAGAAGCAGGCAGGCGATTCAGTTAAGGAAGAAGCATTAAGAGCAGGCGCACATTATGTAAACGCTCGTTGGCTCGGCGGTATGCTCACAAACTTCAAGACAATCCAGACAAGAATCAAGAGACTTGAACAGCTCCACGCAATGGAAGAAGACGGTACATTCGAACTCTTACCAAAGAAGGAAGTTGTAAAGCTTAACCTTGAAATTGAAAAGCTTGAAAAGTTCATGGGCGGTATCAAGAACATGACAGAAACTCCGGCTGCTCTTTTCATTGTTGACCCAAGAAAGGAAAAGATTGCTGTAGCTGAAGCTAAGAAGCTTAATATTCCAATCGTTGCTATTGTAGACACAAACTGCGATCCGGATGAAATCGATTATGTTATCCCTGGTAACGATGACGCTATCAGAGCAGTTAAGCTTATTGCAGGCGCAATTGCAAATGCTATCATCGAAGGCAGACAGGGTGAAGATACAACAGCTGAAGCTGAAGAAGCAGCTGAAGACGCTGAATAATTAAAAATTTAAAACCCGAATATAATTTCCATATTCGGGTTTTTTCAAAGAAAATAATTGGAGGAAAAAATAATGGCAAATATTACAGCTAAAGACGTTGCTGAACTGCGTAAGCAGACAGGCGTTGGTATGATGGACTGCAAGAAGGCTCTCGTGGAAGCAGATGGTGACTTTGAAAAGGCAACTGTTATCCTCAGAGAAAAGGGTCTTGCTACACAGGCTAAAAAGTCAGGCAGAGTTGCTGCTGAAGGTATTGTTATGTCTAAGACAAACGCTGACCATACAGTAGGTGCTGTTGTTGAAGTAAATATCGAAACTGACTTTGCTGCAAACAACGAAGATTTTAAGAAGTTTGTTGACGATGTTGCACAGACAATTATCGACACAAACCCTGCTGATGTTGAAGCTCTTAACGCAACACAGATTGCAGGCGGCAGTGTAACTGTTGCTGAAGCACTTCAGGAACTTTTCCTTAAGATTCGTGAAAACATGCACATCAGAAGATTCAAGAGACTCGAAGGTATCCTCGTTCCTTACGTTCATGGCGGCGGTAAAATCGGTGTTATGGTAAATGTTGAAACACCTGCAGGCGCTACAGATGAAGTACTCGCATGCGGTAAGGACTGTGCACTTCAGGTTGCAGCTTTAAAGGCTCCATACCTCAAGAGAGAAGATGTTCCTGCTGAAGTTATTGAAAAAGAAAAGAACATC
>SVNU01000039.1 GCA_015066715.1 Ruminococcus sp.
CACAGTTTTAAGTATTATTTTCTTTGTTCAAACTTTCTTTTTATAAGAAAGTTTGTGCATTCTTTTGTTACTTTTCTTGTGCAAGCAAGAAAAGTAAAGAATATAAACAGAAAGATAAATATAAATTCTATTATACAATAGCATATCAAACAAAACAACAGGCATATCCGGATGATATGCCTGTTATTTAAAGCTCTGTAAGATTTTTTATAATTTCCCCTGCTATGACAAGTCCTGCCACAGATGGCACAAATGAAACACTTCCGATAGTTTTCCTCTTTTCGGTTATTTCATCGCTTTCTGCTTTATGCGGACATGGGGGTTCAGTGGAGTAAACAACCTTCAGTTTTTTTACATTTCGCTTTTTCAGTTCATAGCGCAGTATTTTAGCAAGGGGACATGTATGTGTTTTATATATGTCCGTTACAATGATTTTAGTCGGGTCAAGCTTGTTTCCGGTACCCATTGAAGATATAATCGGAATATTAAGCCGGCTTGCGTTTTCTATAAGATTAAGCTTTGATGTAACAGAATCTATAGCATCTGCAATATAGTCAAATCTGCTCAAATCAATTTCTGTGCCTGTATAGAAGCAATCGTGAATTACAACCTCTGCTTCAGGATTGATGTCAAGGATACGTTCCTTTGCAACCTCAACCTTTTTTCTTCCGACAGTTGACTGTAAAGCTACAAGCTGCCTGTTGATGTTTGTGACAGATACCACATCATTATCAATAAGAGTTATCCTGCCAACTCCGCTTCTTGCAAGTGCTTCGGCAATATATGAGCCGACACCTCCTACGCCGAATACAGCAACGGAGGATTTTTGGAGTTTATTCAGTCCCTCGTCCCCCAGAAGAAGTCTTGTTCTTGAAAATTCATCAGGCACGATAATCACCTCTGTCTGTTACAATTTCATAACCAATATTCTGCATGGACATTTTTAATGCTTCAAGTCCTTCTGCGGCTTCGGTATCCATGCAGATTTTATTGTTGTAAAGGGTATAATGCTTTCTTAAATCCACAGGAGAAAGATTCGGCATTACAACATTTGCGCCTGCCTTTATGCCAAGCTCTCTGCCATTTTCTGAAATAGTTCCCAGAGCTGTTGTTGACGGAATAAGTGCGTTCGGGAGAAGAAGTCTTGTAAGTGCAACCATTACAAGTGTGTCACGTAGGCTGCCGGCTTTTTCATTTTTGAAGCAGGTATCCCTATGGGGGATAAAAGGGCCTATTCCTATCATCTGTGGCTGCAATTTCTTCAAAAACATAAGGTCATTCACAAGATTTTCTCTTGTCTGATAAGGAGAGCCTACCATAAATCCTGCTCCCGTCTGAAATCCGATTTCCTTTAAATCCATAAGGCATCTTATTCTGTTTTTAAATGACATTTCTGTGGGGTGGAGCATTTCATAATGCTTATCAGATGCTGTTTCATGACGTAAAAGATACCTGTCTGCACCAGCATTATAAAGCCTTTGGTAGCTTTCCTTTGACCTTTCGCCAAGAGAAAGGGTAACGGCACAGTCAGAATAATCTGATTTAATCTGCTTTATAATATCGCAAAGCATATTATCGGTATAGTAATTATCTTCACCGCCCTGCATTACAAATGTACGGAAGCCAAGAGCATATCCTGCTTTGCAGCATTGTAAAATATCATCGGGAGTTAGTCTGTAACGCTCAACATTTTTATTTCCGCATCTGATACCGCAGTAGTAGCAGTTGTTTTTGCAGTAGTTGGAAATCTCGATAAGTCCTCTTATAAATACTTTGTTACCGTAAATGCTTTTTCTTACTCTGTCAGCCGCTTCAAAAAGCTGTGTATCGCAGCTGTCATCATTAATAATCTGCAAAAGCTCCTGCGGCTCTGCAATGTGTGTGTGTTCAAGTTTTTTTAAAGTTTCTTTTATATTCATATTTTTCCTATTCATAATCATAGAACATTCTGTAGCGCTTCTCATTATGTGTGTAGCAGCTCAGTACGAGACCTGCGGCAACATACATACTCAAAAGGGCTGTACCTCCGGCACTTAAAAATGGCAGTGGAATACCGATAACAGGCATTACCTTTAAAACCATGCCGATATTCATAAAGCAGTGGGTAAAGAGCATTGCAAAAGTACCCATACATATAAGCTTTCCGAGAAGATCCATTGTTTTACGGCTGTCGCTTAATACTCTTATACAGATATACGCAAGTAGTACAATTGTAAGCACAGAACCGACAAAGCCGAAAGTCTGTCCCAGATGAGAGAAGATAAAGTCGTTGTGCATTTCCGGTACTTCTATAAACTCATCACTTAAAAAGCCTTTGCCGAAAAGCTTTCCTGAGCCGAGGGCTGCAAGACCTAAATTTTGCTGGTATTCAAGTCCCATAGGGTCGCTGCCCGGTTCGATAAGAACCATGATACGCTTTTTGTGAAGGGATTGCAGACCGTAGTTCCAGAGAAAATAAAGCGCCGGAGGTGTTACAGCAATTGCGGCAACGATATATTTGAATGAAAGACCTGCCGAAAAGAGCATCATAACAAACATCATAAGGAATACAATGGCTGTTCCGTAGTCACCCTGAAGTGCAACAATGCCTACAGGTATTGCACCATGAATTATAATAAATAAAAGATGCAGAGGATGGTTTATATTATCCTTGTCCTTATATAGATGAAATGAAAAGCTGAGGATAAATGCAAGCTTGAGCACCTCCGCAGGCTGCATTGTAATAAACCCAAGGTCAAGCCATGCTCTGTCATCGGCACCGGCATTCTGATATCCAAGCCCTGTAAATGTCAGTGCTACAAGTACAAGTGCAAAGGGAATATACAAAAACCACAGCTTTGCAATATTATGATAATCCATTGATGCTAAAACAAGTGCAATTACAACTCCGAGAATCATTGAAATTGACTGGATAATGTAGTCTCGTGCCACAACGCCGCCGGTATCCGTTGCAACAAGAGAATATAAAAGTGCAATTCCAAGCGCTGAACAAGCTGTTATGGCTATCAGCAGCGGCTTGTCAAGCCGCTTATAATATTTGGATAATTTATGTAAAAAAGCGTTCATTTGTTTTCCTTTCCGAATTCTTAATTTCCAGCATTCCAGTATTTTCTGTCAAGGCTTCGAAACTGTATCGCCGCTGAAATATGCTCTTTCTGTATAATTTCACTTGCTGACAGGTCGGCAATAGTTCGTGCAACCTTTAAAATTCTGTCATAGGCTCTTGCTGACAGACCAAGCCTGTCGAAAGCGTTTCCGATAAATTTATCTGCAGCGTCGCTCATTACGCAGAATTCTCTCAGTCTGTCCGGTGTAATATTGGCGTTGCAGTTTATACTGCTTCCTTTAAAGCGTTCATTCTGAATATTTCTTGCAGCAGTTACTCTTTTTCTTATTTCTGACGATGGTTCTTCCATAATATCGGATGAAAGGTCCTGATATTCAACAGGCGCCGATTCAATATGCAAATCAAATCTGTCAAGGAGAGGACCTGATATTTTTGAAAGATAGGCTGCAACCTGCTTTTGCGTACATCTGCATTTTCCGCTTGGATGACCGTAATAACCACATGGACATGGATTCATCGCCGCAATAAGCATTATTGATGATGGATATGAAACTGTTCCGGACGCTCTTGAAATGGTAACCTTGCCGTCCTCTAAGGGCTGACGGAGAATTTCAAGGGTTTTCCTGTCAAATTCCGCAAGCTCATCCAGAAACAGCAGACCGTTGTGTGCCAGTGATATTTCCCCCGGATGAGGGATAGAGCCGCCGCCTGCAAGACCGGCAGCTGAAATTGTGTGATGCGGAGTACGGAAGGGTCTGACTGTAACAAGCGGGGAATCATGGTCAAGCAGACCGGAAATTGAATGTATTTTTGTAGTTTCTATTGATTCTTCAAATGTCATGTCAGGCAGTATTGAAGGCATTCTTTTGGCAAGCATGCTTTTGCCGCTTCCCGGCGTTCCGATAAGTATTGCGTTGTGACCGCCTGCCGCAGCAATTTCAAGAGCGGTTTTGGCGGTTTTCTGCCCTCTTACATCTGAAAAATCGAGCTGTAAAAGCTTTTTGTCCTGCACAGGTACGAATTTTTCCTGGGGAGGTATTTTTATTCTGCCCGAAAAATGCTCAAGTATGTCATTTACCGATTCAGTACCATAAATATCTATTCCGTCTACAACTGATGCTTCAAATGCATTTTCCTTTGGCACAAATACGCCCTTGAAGCCTGATTCCTTTGCAAGAATTACCATGGGAAGAACGCCGTCAACTGAGCGAAGCTGACCGTTGAGAGAAAGCTCACCTATAAAGCAGTACCCGTCAAGATTATCGTTTATATATCCTGTGGCTTTAAGTATTGCCACAAGTATTGCAATATCGTGAACCGAGCCGCTTTTTCGTGTGCTTGCAGGCGCTAAGTTAACCATAACCCTTGCAACAGGAAACTCGATGCTGCAGCTTCGCAGCGATGCCTTTATTCGTTCACGGCTTTCCTTTACCACAAGGTCTGGGAGACCTACAATTTCAAAAACAGGAATTCCACGGCTGATTTCTATTTCAACATCAACATTAAAAGAGTTTAATCCAAAAAGTCCGAGACTGTTGATTTTTGCAAACATATACTGTAATCTCCGTTCTGATGTAAAAATTAGTTGTCTTTATTTATTATATCACGGAGAATAAAAAAAGTAAAGGTAATAAATTGATGCAGGCAATGAAAAAATCGGTTTTTCAGATGATTTTTTATGTGTGTTTTTACCTACAGAAAAAGACTGAAAAATATGTAAAAATATGTTGACCACAGTCGAAATATCTGATATAATAAGGTAAATGTAATAACGTGTATTAAAAAGGAAAGGTTTGCTGTATGAAAAGATTTTTTTCGGCGTTTGTATCGGCGGTAATGGCTGCCGCAATTATTTCACCGCTTAGTGTCATTTCGGAAACTGTAAACATTGATATAAATTCCGACGGTAAGATTAATGTGTTTGACTGGATTTTGCAGAAGCGTGAGGATGCATCTTCTGAAAAGCTTTTACTGATAAGAGACTTTCTTCACGGAAAAAGCGTAAACCTTGAAAACAACTCATATCCTGTTGATGAGTCAGCAATACTTGAGCCAAAGGGAACAGTTCATTATGGCGAGGGTACATATTATGACGGCGGTTATGTGGGAGGATGCGCAATGCTTGACCCTGTTTCTACAGATATATGGGTTGCGGCAATGAATATCACTGACTATAACAATGCGCAGCTTGCAGGTGCATATATAGAGGTAACAGGTGAACTCGGAAGCATCAAAATGCTCGTTACTGACCTTTTGCCGGAGGGTAAAAAGGGAGATGTTGATTTATGCGAGGATGCGTTTCCGCTTATTGCTCCTGTTGAAAAGGGGAGAGTTGATATAAGCTGGAAAATCATTCCCCTTGATACTGCCGAGGATGCACCTGTTTCATATAAATTCAAGGAGGGCAGCTCACCTTACTGGTGCGGTGTTCAGGTGAGAAATCACCGTTATCCAGTCTCAAAGCTTGAATACATGAATGAAAACGGTGAATTTATTGAGCTTGAAAGGAAACAGTATAACTTTTTTGAAAGCGATGAAATGGGAGCAGGCCCCTTTACATTCAGAGTAACTGATATTTACGGTCAGGTTATAGTTGATGAAAATATACCTATGGCAGTTGATGGTATTTCACAGGGGAAAAGTCAGTTCCCATTATAAATTAACGGAGAAATAGAAAATGCTTGTTATTCCATTCATAATTGTATATCTGATAATAAATTTTTTTATAGGTCTGGATTTGTATTTATGGATAAAGTCTTTCAGAAATCCATTCAGGTGGAAAAAAGCAAAGGTAATTTTTATTACGTTTTTTTCAATTGTTACATCCCTTATAATAATAGCCTTTGCGCTTCCGGATTCAGAGCTTAAAAAAATCTTTTCAAGAGTAACAAACTATTATCTGGGATTTTTGATAAATCTTGTGATGGTAATTGCAATAGCCCATACAGCGGCGCTTTTACTCAAAAAATTCAGATTGATTCCAAATGAATCCTTCAGAAGCGGAAAGCCGAAATTTATCGCCGGATGGGTGTGCTTTGTTCTTGCAGCAGGATTTTCTTTGTATGGTTTTGTAAATGCAAATATAATAAAGGTTGAATCCTTTGATATAGCTGTGAATAAGAAGGGTGAGGACATGAAGATTGTTCTTGTTGCCGATACACATCTGGGGTATAGTCTCGGGGTACGGAATATGCGTGATATGGCAGAAAAAATCAATGCGCTTGACCCCGACCTTGTCTGCTTTGCAGGAGATATTTTTGATAATGATTTTGATTCCCTTGATGACCCGCAGGGAATTAAGGAAGCGTTTTTATCAATTGACAGCACATACGGAAAATATGCATGCTGGGGAAATCATGATGTAGTTGATAAGCTTATCGGAGGTTTTTCGTCAAGCTTTGATGACAACCAGAAAACAGACAAACGCATGAAGACCTTTCTTGAGGAGTCCGGAATTATAATGCTTGAGGATGAAACTGCGGTAATTGACGATAAATTTACTCTCATCGGGCGTCTTGATTTGAGTAAGCCGGGCACTGACAATCAGAAAAGGCTTGAAATTGATGAATTTGAATTTGAAGAAGAAATGCCTGTAATATGTATGGACCATGAGCCTGATGAGCTTTTGGAAAAAGCGGAAGCAGGTGTTGATATTGACCTCGGAGGACATACTCATAACGGACAGTTTTTTCCACTGAATCTGGGTATAGGATTTATGTGGGAAAATCCGGAGGGATATATGAAAAAGAAAGCCGCCGACGGACATATTATGCATAGTATAGTGACGGAAGGAATCGGTGTATACGGTCCTTTTATGAGAACATTTACCGATTCCGAAATTGTTGAAATCAATGTTTCCTTTACAGGATAAAAGAGGAATGTTATGATGTTTGAGCGAAAGGAAATGAAAAAGCATGCAAAAAAACAACTGAAAAAGCATTACTGGATTTTTGTTGCCGCATGCCTGCTTGCAGTATTATGGAGTGTTCACAGTACTATAACGGCAGGAATTGCACGTGTTGCTTTGAAAGAAGGAGCGGGCTTTACCGAAATGACGGAAATAAAGAAGCTTCCGTCAAGGCTTCTTGAATATGAGGACAAGAGTGCTGTAAGTGTATTTGCAAGGATTGCAAAGGGCGATATTGATAATGGAAGAAAAATTTCAGATGAAATATTTGAGAAAAACAAGAGGCTTCCCGATAAAAATAAAAAAAAGTTTGAAATGGGATACAGGGAAGGAGTATTTGCACATATTGCAAACAATATTTCTTCCGGACATATCTATGTGGCAGTATTTTCTGCAATACGTTCAATTGTGGGAAGCGACAGCATTGCAACAGTGATTTTTATAATATTGAGTCTTGTTATTATCATGACATTCTGGGCATGTGTTATAAATGTTTATAAGGCGTCCTACAGGAGAATTTTCCTTGAGGGGCATATATATGACAGCATTCCTATAAGAGCATTTATCCGCTTTATACAGTTTAAAAGGTACTTTAAAGCGGCAGTGACAATGCTTATTACTTCGGGCTTGAAGCTTTTGTGGTGGCTCACAATTGTTGGCGGAGTTGTGAAATATTTTTCTTATTTTCTTGTGCCTTATATAGTTGCGGAAAACCCTGATATTTCCCTTGTCAAAGCAATAAAGCTGTCTCAAAGCATGATGAAAGGGCATAAGCTTGAGTGTTTTCGTCATAGATTATCATTTGTTTTATGGGATTTACTTAGTATAATTACATTCGGAATAGTCGGAGTTTTCTTTTTAAATCCATACAAGGAAGCGTTTTTTACAGGATACTATGTTTTTCTGAGGAAACAAGCAAAGAAAACAGGAATAGAACATACCGAGCTTTTAAATGACGATTATTTATATCAGAAAGCAGATTCAGAAGCTTTGTCTGATGTATACTCGGATGTTGTCAGGCTTTCTGAACAAACTGAAACAAAGAAGCTTCCGGGCAATGCAGCATGGCGTTTTTTTGCAAACATATTCGGAGTTGTGCTGACATACAACAAACTTGAGCAGGAATACTTTGACAGCAATATGCGAAAGGAAAAAATAACAGCCTTTAAAGCTATAATACAGGGGAATTCGTATCCGGAAAGAATGAACCCCGTTTTACAGAAGTATAGTGAAAAAAAGATAGAGCTTCTCAATTACAGGAGACATTATTCTTTATGTTCGCTTATTGTAATTTTCTTTTTGCTTAGCGTTACAGGCTGGTTCTGGGAAATGTGTATTCACCTTGTAGAGGACGGCGTATTTGTAAACCGGGGATTTCTTCAGGGACCATGGCTTCCTATTTATGGTTTTGGCGGTGTTATGATGCTTGTTTTGCTGAACAGGTTCAGAGCAAATCCTATTGCAGAATTTACTGCCTCAATTATACTTTGCGGTGTAGTTGAATATTTCACCGGTTTGCTGCTCGAAATGAGATTCAATGAAAAATGGTGGGATTATGACGGTTATTTTCTTAATATAGACGGCAGGGTCTGTGCAGAAGGGCTTCTTATTTTCGGAATTGGCGGCGCTGCGATTGTTTATTTTATAGCACCCCTTCTGGATAACGTTTTGAGAAAAGTAAGGCTCAGAGTTTTATTGCCTGTATGTCTGATTCTTGTTGCCGCTTGTGTGGCTGACAGTATATATTCATATTTTAATCCGAATATCGGCAGAGGAATTACCGATTATCCCGTTTCTGTATACGAAATGGCAGACATTAATGCAGAACAATATTATATTTGAAAAAAGAGGTGCTGAAAATGCACCTCTTTTTTCGTATAAAATAACAATTGACATTCCTTTTGTAAAGTGTTATCATTAATATGATTAATTTTATGTTTTAACGGAGGAAAACTGATGAAGAATAAATATATAAAAAGAGCAGTAGTTTCGCTGTTTTCAGCGGCTGCACTGCTTGTCGGAACAAGTACGGCGGCAGTTCCGACATCTGCTGCACCGGATGAATACCATGATGACTGGCTTCATGTAAATGAAAATGCACAGATTGTCGATATGTATGGTAATCCTGTGTGGCTGACAGGCTGCAACTGGTTTGGGTATAATGTCGGAAGTCAGGTTTTTGACGGTGTATGGAGCCTTAATATGCACGAAGCATTAAATCAGATTGCTGACCGTGGTTTTAATCTTCTTCGTGTTCCGATGTCTACACAGCTTCTTCTTCAGTGGAAGAATGGTGAGCCTGACGAAATGTGCAAGGTTAACAACTACTCAAATCCCGAGCTTACTATCGAGGGGATTGAGGGCGGTACTGTAATGTACAGCTTTGATATATGGAATAAGGCTGTTGAGTGGTGCAGGGAAAATGGTATTAAAATCATGATGGATGTTCACAGTGCAGAAACAGCTTCTGCAGGACATCAGTACCCTGTCTGGTATACAGACAAATACTCAACAGAGGACTGGCTTGAGGCACTGGCGTGGTTTGCTGATTATTACAAGGATGATGATACTATTATAGCTATTGACCTTAAAAATGAACCTCACGGTAAAAAAGATGAGGGAACTTTTGCAAAATGGGACGGTTCTACAGACGAGAATAACTGGAGATATGCTGCTGAAAGAGGTGCGGCGGCTGTTCTTGAGCAGAATCCTAATCTTCTTATAATGGTTGAGGGGGTTGAAGTATATCCGAAGTTTGAAGAAGGTGCAGACTGGAATTCAGTAGGAAATGACTATTCAAAGCCACCGTATCCATACAGTAACTTCCACGGAACCTGGTGGGGTGGAAACTTCAGAGGTGCTCATGATTATCCTGTTGATTTGGGCGAGCATCAGGATCAGCTTGTTTATTCCCCTCACGATTACGGTCCTCTCGTTTACGACCAGACATGGTTCTATGATGGTTTTACCCGTGAAACTCTTATGGAAGACTGCTGGTATGATAACTGGTTCTTTATTCAGGATGAGAAAATTGCTCCGCTTCTTATGGGTGAATGGGGCGGCTTCCTTGATGAAGAACACGACAAAGACGGTAGAAACAGACAGTGGATGGCAGCTCTGCGTGACCTCATGATTGATGAGACAATTCATCATACATTCTGGTGCTTCAACGAAAATTCGGGTGATACAGGTGGTCTTATTGCAGGTGGTACAAACTGGACTGAATGGGATGAGGAAAAATATGAATTTGTAAAGCCTTCACTCTGGAAGACAGATGAGGGAAAGTTTATAAGCCTTGACCATACTATTGCACTGGGACAAAGCGGCAACGGTATTTCACTTTCAGATTATTATGGTGAGGGCGGTGATGTGCCGACAACAGAGCCTGACGATGCTTCGGCAGGTGATGTTAATAATGATACAAAAGTGAATGTATTTGATTCTGTTGCGCTCAGACGTTATATTGCTTCAACCGAAGCAAAGATAAGCGTTGAAAATGCTGACATGAATTCAGACGGCGCTGTTACAATTGCTGACCTGACAGCACTTAACAAATTTCTGATTAATAAATAGAGAACATATGAGTAAGAGGCTGATGCATGCATCAGCCTCTTTGGTTTATTAAGATAACATAATTGCATATAGGGGGGCAGCAATGCTTGCCCGCGAAACAAACTGTAATCTGAACGGGCGGTCAATGACCGCCCCTACAAGAATGAAAAAATGAAAAGAAAAAATAAATTTGTTATAAAAAAAAGGAACAGCAAAAACTGTTCCTTTGGAGGCGCCACCCAGATTTGAACTGGGGATCAGGGTGTTGCAGACCCACGCCTTACCGCTTGGCTATAGCGCCGAAAAAATGGAGCGGAATACGAGGCTCGAACTCGCTACCTCCACCTTGGCAAGGTGGCGCTCTACCAGATGAGCTAATTCCGCATTTTTATTGGCGACCTGAATGGGACTCGAACCCACGACCTCCGCCGTGACAGGGCGGCGTTCTAACCAACTGAACTACCAGGCCAATGTGGTGGGAACAATAGGGCTCGAACCTATGACCCTCTGCTTGTAAGGCAGATGCTCTCCCAGCTGAGCTATGCTCCCATCTTGTTGCTTTCCTCAAGCAACAAATATATTATACACCATTCGGAATGAATTGTCAAGGGTTTTTTGAAAAAAATTCAAAAAAAATTTATTTTTTTATTCCACGTATCTCGGATGGCGTAAATACGTACTTCTTTCCGCAGAAATGACAGTTAACTTCCGTTCTTTCCTGTTCGTTTGCAATATTTTCAAGCTCATCCCTGCTGAGTGAAGAAAGAATTTTTATTGTTCTTTCACGGCTACAGTCACATCTGAATTGTGGTTCATATTCATCAAGAATATTCGGCTCAAGACCTTCAAGCAGCATAAGTGAAATTTCTTCGGGAGTTTTTCCGCTTCTGAATAAATCGGTAACCGAAGTGATTCTGCTTACGTTTTCTTCAATCTGTGAAATTGTTTTCTCATCTGCAAAAGGGAGAAGCTGAACCATAAAGCCTCCTGCGCACTGTACTGTTAAATCAGGATTTACCAGTACGCCAAGACCGCAGACGGTCGGTACCTGTTCGCTTGAAACAAAATAATTTGCAATATCCTCTCCGATTTCACCAGATACAATAGGAACCATTCCGCAGTATGGTTCTTTAAGTCCCAGATCCTTTGCAACGGTGAGTGTACCGTCAGTGCCGACAGCACCTCTTACATCAAGCTTTCCTATGCTGTTGAGAGGGATTTCCACAACAGGATTCTGTACATAGCTTTTTACGTTTCCCATTCCATCCGAAACTGCAATGAGCATTCCGGCTGGTCCGCCGCCGTCGATTTTTACTGTAACGGAGTCATCCTTGCCCTTGAGACCGTATCCCATCATTGAAGCGGCAATGGTGAGTCTGCCGAGTGCAGCCGTTACGACAGCACTTGTTTTATGTATTTTTTCTATTTCATTTACAATATCCGTTGCTTCAAGCGCCATTGAAACGGCTGCAGCATCTTTTGTAATTGCTCTTTTTAAAATTCCCATTATTTCTCCTTAAATCAGAACTTGTGTAAATAAAATCCGGTGTTTATACCGGGAACAGATTTTTAAGCCGGTTTGCGCACGGCAAAAACAACCCTTTCGGTGGTTTCGCATACTTCATCAAAGCTGTCCTCAGCATAAATGCCCTCCGGTTCAAAGCCGGCCTGGGTTATTGCCTGTATAATTTCGTCGACTGGATAGGCAGTTTCTGTAAAATCCTCTGAATATCTTTCGTAATGACCGCTTTCATCAGGAATGAAGAAATCAAGATATATGGAAACAGTACTGTCAGTACATGAGTTCTGCCATACACAGTACACATCATCCGTGTCGTATACAAATGTGTTGTTACCAAGTACTTCACGGTGCTTATACTGAGTGTTCATGTCGAAAATAAACAATCCGCCGGGTTCTGTAAATCTGTAAACCCTTTCAAAAACCTTCTTTACATCTGAAAGGTTTTCAAGATGATTCAGGCTGTCCAGTGCGCAAACGGTAATGTCAGCATTTCCATAAAGCTCGAGCTTTCTCATATCCTGACAAACATACCTTATATCCCTTCCGCTTTCAAATTTCTTGTCCATTGCGACACCAAGCATTTCTGGGGAGTTATCAATTCCGATAACATCATAACCCAGACTGTCAAAAAGCTCCGACAAGCTGCCTGTACCGCATGCAAGGTCAAGAAGAACGCCGTTCTGTTTGCCGCCAAGTTTTTTTATCAGCGAATCGAAATACTTTGCACGGCGTTCATATTCGACATTTTCGGTCAGCAAATCGTAAACTGAAGCAAAAACACCATAACCGTTATACATCATCGTCCTCGTATGCTTCTAATTTTTTGCGGTTCATTCTGTCAAATACAATTCTGTATCCGTCACTGCCGTAGTCAAGTGAACGCTTTACACGGCTTATTGTAGCTGTGCTTGCACCTGTAGTATCCACAATTTTGCTGTATACGTGTCTTTCGCTGAGAAGCTTGGCAACCTGAAATCTTTGTGAAATTGATTTAAGCTCCAGAACAGTGCAAAGGTCCTCAAAAAAATTATAGCATTCTTCCTTTGACTGAAGGCAGAGTATCGCTTCAAACAGGTCGTCCATAGCCTGATTTTTTAATCTGTCATTCAAAATAAATTCCTCCGTTTCGTTTAACTGGTATATATATTTTAACACATTACAGTTTAAAAGTAAAGTGGATTTTCAAAATTAATCTGTTTGCAATTTGTACTGTATTGTGTTATAATTTAAAATGAGATATTTAAGACTTACGGAGAATGAAAAAATGCTTGCAAATTTAATAAATATAAATAAGTATTATGATGGGAAACAGGTACTTAAAAATGTAAATCTGACGATAGACGAAAAGGACAGAATAGGTATTGTCGGGGTAAACGGATGCGGAAAAACAACCCTTTTGCGTATTCTGACAGGAAAAGAGCTTCCAGACCGTACAACTGAAAGGGACGGTATAGTTTCCTTTTCTTCAAAGGCTACAGTGGGATATCTGGAGCAAATGTCAGGTCTTGACAGGGACAGTACTGTTATCGAGGAAATGAAAGGGGTTTTTTCGGAGCTTGATTCGGTAATGGAGCGTATGAAGGCTCTTGAAAAGCAGATGAATGAAGCTTCTGAGGTAAGCCCTGAAATTTCTGAGGAGTATTCCGGTCTTGCGGCATATTATGAAGCAAATGACGGTTACAACATAAAGGTGAAAATCAAAACTGTGCTTAGCGGCATGGGTTTCACCGAAAAGGAGTATGACCGAGTTATAAGCGGCTTCAGCGGCGGTGAAAAAACACGTCTTGCAATTGCAAAGCTTTTGCTTGAAGAACCGAATCTTCTTATTCTTGATGAACCGACAAACCACCTTGACTTTAAAATAGTTCTCTGGCTTGAGGATTATTTAAGGGATTACAAGGGAGCATTATTAATTGTGTCCCATGACAGATATTTTCTTGACAGGGTTGTAAATTCCGTATGTGAAATAGAGCTTGGCATGCTTACACGTTACAAGGGAAACTATTCGGCATTTACAGTTCTTAAAAAGGATGATGTAAAGCGCCGTCAGCGTGAGTATGAAGCACAGCAGAAGGAAATTGCAAAGCTTGAGGACTATATTGCACGAAACAAGGTGAGGGCGTCAACAGCGGCGAGCGCCAAAAGCCGTGAGAAAGCACTCGACAGAATGGAAATAATTGAAAAGCCGGTGGAGGTTCTGAATCAGCCGAACCTGTGCTTTGAATATAAGGTGACACCGCCTTTTGATATCCTTGATGTTAAGGATGCAGATATTTCGGTGGGTGAGGGAAGCAGGCGAAAGCTTCTTGCGGAAAACATAACCTTTGAACTTAAACGTGGTGAAAAGCTTGGCATTATTGGTGAAAACGGGATAGGGAAATCCACTTTTCTTAAAATTCTTCAGGGACTTTTGCCTCATAACGGAAGAATACGCTGGGCTTCAAATGTAAAGATTTCTTATTTTGAACAGGAAAGTACCAATCTTGACCCGCATAACACCGTAATTGACGAGCTTCACAAGCATTATCCGATTCTTACCGACCTTGATATACGTTCACTTCTGGGGCGTGTAGGAATAAAGGGTGAGAATGTTTTTCGTGAAACGGGTGTAATAAGCGGCGGAGAGAGGGCTAAGGTGTGCTTTGCCCTTATGATGCTTGAAAAGGGAAATGTCCTTATACTGGATGAACCAACAAATCATCTTGACCTTGCATCAAAGGAGGCTGTGGAACAGGCACTTGATGAGTTTGACGGTACAGTTATTTTTGTGTCACATGACAGATACCTGCTTAATAAAATTCCTGAAAAAATTCTTGAAATACGTTCTGATGGAACAGAAATGTTCGGCGGAAACTTTGATTACTATCTTGACATTACAAGAAGGCGTGAGCAGGAGGCACAGCAGGCGCTTGAGGCACAGAAGCTTGCTCAGGCACAGGCGATAGCGCAGGAGAAGAATGTCCGTGCCTACAAGTCAAAGGAACAGCGTGCGCAGGAAGCAAAAAAACGTGCAAGAATAAAGGAACTCGAGGATTTAATTGAGCAAAACGAACAGCAGCTTGCGGTTTTGCAGGAGGAAATTACCAGAGAGGAAATTTATTCAGATTTTGAACTGATGAATTCAAAATGTGCCGAAATCGAAAAGCTGAAAAATGATAATGATGAAATGTTTGAGGAGATTATTGAATTGAGTATGTTGTGATATAATAAGGTTGTAACACCTCGACCTGACATCATAAGAGGAAACAAAAAATGAGTAAACATTATGAATCAGAAATGGTGTACTGATTTTACATGTTTTTAACAGATGGCAGTAAGCATTATAACTGTACAATCTGAGACACGGTATGAAGCATAAGCTCTTTAGTAAAAAATAGGTCAGCGTGTTACAAAAATGCTTGACCACAATAAACATCGGAGGAAAATTAAAATGATTAAAAAGCGTGATATATCTATAGATTTGTTAAAGACCTTAGCCTGTATAGCTGTTGTGGGTTTACATGCATTTACATATGATTATAATAATGTAATAATCAATTATATTCATTATATGTTTGGTTTTGCTGTACCGATATTTTTTATGGTAAATGGACATTTAATACTTAACAAAGAGTCTTTAAGCTATAAATATTGTTTGATTAAAATAAGAAATATATTGTTAATAGTATTTTTGTGGAATATGCTGCTTGTTATAAAAACGTTTATAACCGATAGAGTTATTGACAATGTTTTTAGGTACATTATTAATTCATTTCTTCAAACAGGATTTATGTGGCACTTCTGGTTTTTAGGGGCAATGATTATTACATATTTGTTTGCTCCGATTTTTCATATCCTGATTAAGAAAAACAGTAAAAATCATATAGTACTTTTGGCAGCTGCTTTTTTAATATGTGCGGCAATATGGATAATCAACCTGATTAATGGAAAACATGTGATTGCAACGGATGTATTTCAGATATTTAAAATTTGGATATGGCTGCTGTACTTTTTGATAGGCGGATATATTAATAAGATTCAACCAAGCATTACGAAAAGATTTTCCTTAAAATTACATGGATTATTGACAGTTTTATTATTCTTATTTTTTCCGCTGTATCAGCTCTGGGCAAAAAAATATATAAATTTTAATGATTACTATTCGGATCCTTTAGCTATTTTAAATAATATATTTATATTTACATTTGTGAAAAGATTAGATTTTGCAGACAATTCAAAAGTGACAAATACTATAAAATTATTAAGTTCATTAGGAATGGGATGTTATATAATCCATCCAATATTAGTAAATATAATTGTTCCCCATATGAATTATAGCTATCCTATTGTTAGTTTTGCAGTATGGATAGGACTGTTGATTTTTTCTTATCTCGTTACCTGGATAATGATGAAAAATAAATTTACAAGAATTCTTGTGAATTTAGCATAAGAATATGAAAGGAGCATTATCCGATTCTTACCGACCTTGATATATGTTCGCTTCTGGGACGTGTCGGAATAAAGGGAGAGAATGTTTTCGTGAAACAGATGTAATAAGCGGCGGCGAGAGGGAAGGAGAAGAACATTCGAGCCTACAAGTACAAAAGTACTAGCAAAGAAAGTTAAGAATATAAACAGAACGCTAAAAATAATTTTTCATCTACAAAAGCTTTTTCGATAAAGTAAACGGGGTTCCTGTCGGAACCCCGTAAATTTTATCCTATAAGAATTCTTTTGAGAGTTACAAAGTCAAATACGTTGATTTTACCGTCTTCGTTTACATCGTAAGCATATGTAACAGTAGTTGACTTTTTAGTAAGGAATTTCTGAAGTGCTGCAATATCTGTAAGATTAACATCACCATCTTCATTTACGTCACCCTGTAAAGTGAGCGGAGGATTTACGTCACCTGCCGGATTAGCGAAGTTAACGCCTAAAGCAGAATATTCTGAAGAATCCTTGACTTCGAGGAAGCCGTTTGTGTTGATTGTACCGTCAGCATTTCTCCACTGTGAATGGAAGTCGTATGATGAATCAGCACCTGCAGAAACTGTCTTATATGCTGCAACCTCAAGGCTTACAAACATATCATCGTTTACATTTGTGACAACAGTGCCGATTTTGTCACCGTTGTCAATAGCGGTCTTGTCAGTAACATAGTAGTATTTTGAGCCATTGTAGTAAATAGAGTTTTCCATTGTACCAACAAACTTGTCATTAGTTGCCTTGAATGCAGATTCGCCACCCGGGAATGAAGCAGAAAGTCTGTCAGAATTCATGTATGTGATAACATTTGAAAAATCACAGCCGTCATCTGTGCAACGATAGCATGAGAAGTTAGGCTTTCCGTTACCATCAATGTCGTTATTGTAAGCAGTACAGTTTGTGATTGTTGCAAGCTTTGGATTGTTGTTGTCTGTAAAACCACAGTTTAAGTTTTCGAAAGCAATACAGTTTTCTACAACGTGTGCTGAACCAACGCCTGCACCGCCAAGCTTGAAACCGTTACCGTCGCAATCGCCGAATCCCTCGCCGTATTCTGTAAAACCGTTTCTGAAGGCGGCACAGTTACGGATTGTAACTACACCGATTGGACCGGTTTCTTCCTTTGCGTATAAATCCCAGCCGTCGTCTGAGTTGTTGTATGCCATACATCCGTCAAACACATTGCCTTCGCCGCATGTAAGCTTTGCAGCAAAGCCGTCAGCATTTTCCATTGTTGCGTCATCGCAGTTGTTCTTTGATGTACAGTTTAGAATAGTATTGTTTGATGGCCACTGTGCCACAGTTGAATATGCAGTCTGGAAACGTGAAAGCTGAAGACCAGTATCCTGATTGTCAGTAAATACCATCATTTCAATGAGGTTGTTGTCACCTGAAAGAAGCATACCATTGTCGGCAGCCTTTGCGATTTCAAAACCGTAGAAGTGCCAGTATGAGCCATCAAGTACGAAACCACGAACTGATGAATTTGCTGCGCCCTGTCCGGAGAAATCAAAATATACATCAGCGCCCGGATATGCTCTGATTGTTTTCATAGCACCTGCTGTACCGCTGTTGCTTTCCTCGATTGTAAGCTGTTCACTGAATTTATATGTACCACCGAGAAGGTATATTGTACCGCCGGCTTTTACCTTAGTAAGTGCGCTCTTTACATCAATAGGGTCATCCTTTGTACCTGCACCTGATGATGAAGCGTCAGGAGAGCAGTAAATAGCATCTGCAACAACCGGTGTATTTGCTGTTGTTGCCTTTGTAGTAGTAGTCTTAGTAGTTGTAGTTGTAGTGGTTGCTTCTGTAGCCTTTGTTGTAGTGGTTACAGGTTCTGTAGTAACGGGTTCTGTTGTAACAGGCTCATCGTTGTCTGCGTCAAATCCGCTGCCGATAGCAATAATGCTGTCATCATAAGCTACGATAGCTGCTTTGAGAGCGGTATTTACTTCCGAGTCAGTATCATCAACACTGTCGTTGAATTCCCACTTGAAGTCACCGCCGTCAACACGACCAGCATTTGCTTCAACGATTGCCGGAACGTCAGCTGCTGCGTCAACAGTGTAGCTGTACATATCACTTGCAGTATCGAAGTTATTGTATGTAGCGCCGCCCTGAGCTGCTTTTACCGAAGAAGGAACCTGTTCATTCCTTGAAGAAGCATCATAGCAGTCAAAGCTTGTTGAGCTCTTGCTGTATGGTGTATAGTTTGTTGCTCCGACAATTTCATTACCATAAGCCTTGATAATACCGCCGTCTTCTTCTGAAAGTGTTTTGGTTGTGTCACTTCCCTGCATTGAAATCATCATAGGAACTTTACAGTTTCTGAAATAGTTGTTTTCTGCAAAAACATCTGAATCAGTTGTAGAACCAATACCATATTTTGAGTTGCCGTCATAGTAGTTGTTGTAAACGTGTACCTGAGCTACTCTTACTCTCGGATGACGTGAGTCGGAATGGTCGTACCAGTTGTGGTGATATGTAATATAGTTTGAAGTATCACTTGAGTTTGCACCCTGAAGATTGCACTTACCGCTGTCGTAGAAGTGGTTGTATGAATGGGTAATGTACTGTGATTTTTTAGTATCGAGAGCACCGTCGCCCTTTGCCTGGTCAGAGTCAGTACCTGCATCGCCATAGAAGAAGTCACAGTTGTGTACCCAGCAGTATGTATTTCCCTGCTGAAGTCCGCAGTTATCGCCTTCTTCACTGTTACAGTTCATGAAGCCAAGATTTCTTACTTCAACATTCGAGCAGTTTTTAAGAATAAGACCGAAGCCGTTGAGTGTGGCATCATTGCCTATACCTTCAAGTGTCATGCCGGCTGTTGCGGAATCGACATAAAGGTCGCCCTTCGATATATTTGCAGGGTCTTCAATGTTTCCTATAAATCTGATGGCAATTGGTCTTGTTTCCTTGCCTTTTTTGTATGCTGTAATAATATTCTGAACACCTGTACATGTTACATTTCCTTTGCCTTCAGCGTTAAGCTCGCATGTTACAGTATCCTTGTTTTCGTTTGTTACATAAACAACAACAGCATCGGATTTGAGTGTTCCGTCAGCATTGTAAGCACCAAGAGCCTTGCCGTTTGCAAATGCATAGCCTGATCTGTCGTGAGCCTTGACAGTCACAGTCTGGCTGAATGCTTCAGAAGTAAGCTCTGTTCCTGCTGACGTCGGGACAACCTTCATTGTGTGGCTTCCTGCCTTGAGTCCCACAGCGTCGGCACGGAAATATCCGCTGTACTGTCTTACAAGCATTGAATCAATCTGAACACCGTCAACGTAAACATTGTATCCGTCTGCACCGCTTACCGGAGCCCATGTGATGTATGCGGCTTCGCCGAGATTTGAACTTGTGTCGAGTGCGGATGCTGCGTAAACAGGAGTGTCATAATAGACAAAGCTGTTACCGGCGCTGATTGCGCAGGATGCAACCATTGTTACTGCTGCAAGACCAGCTAAAAATTTTTTCAGCTTCATGATAAAATACCTCTCTATATATTTTTATATATTCCCATTTGGACAAATTTTACATATTGTCCTATACATATTATATACCTATTATAACGAATTTGCAAGATGGTATTATTTATAGAAAAAAATTTATATTTGTGTACAAATTTAGTAAAGAATGACAGTGTTGTGATAATTGCACACATATATTTTGGGTTGATTTTTTAACCTTGCTGAATATAGTATAAAAATAAGCAGTTTAACAGATTTGGCAAGGATTTATTTTAAATTTGACATAATTTAATAAATATGCTAAAATAATATCGTAAATTAATTGAAAGGATGTCGATTTTTTGAAAATTGCAAAGAAAATTTTAGGAATTACTGCTGCGGCAACTGTGACAATGTTCATGTGCTGCACACAATTGTATTCGGGCATGCAGCCTTTAAATGTTGAAGCAGAAGAAGCCGAAGCGACTATGCTTGGGGATGTGAATTTTGACGGAAGGCTTGATGTGCGTGATTCAGCAGCTCTTTTAAGGTATTTGTCTATGAAATATGGTGATAATCCTGATGTTGAAATTCCGGAAAACGCCGATTTTGACGGTGATGGTAAGGCAACTGTACGTGATGCGGTAGTAATCGCAAGACAAATTGTTTCTGGATTATTGAGTGGATTCGGATCTTATTCAGGAGAGGGATCCTATGCAAGCATCTCTATAGGAAGCGCAACAGCACTGCCGGGTTCAGTAGTTTCAGTGCCTGTATATATAGAATGTAACAATAATCTTGAGTCAACTGCATTTCTTATTGAATGGGACGATGCACTTCTCGTTAATGGTAAACCCACAGCTTATGGAAACCAAACATGTATATCAGAACTTAGCGACGGAAAGTGCGCAATAGCATTATACCATGATGGGCCTTTTACAGATGGCCAGGTAGTATACATTGATTTTGAAGTTCCGTCTGATGCTTCGGCAGGCGAAAGCTATTCAATAAATATTACAGACATTGAAACATTTGCTGAATTTGATGGTGAAGATTTGGCTGATACAGGTTCGGTTTCAGCTATTGGTGGCTCAATTACAATTGAAGGTATGGAAGAACCGATTGAAAACCCTATAGGTGACGCTAACAATGACGGTAATATGACTGTCAGTGATGCGGCATTTATTGCAAGAACACTGGCAAAGCGTGAAGTAATTGATGTCAAAGAAAACCCTTATGCTGATTATAACGGTGACGGTAAAGTAACTGTAGCCGATGCGGCGGCAATTGCAAGGGAACTTGCAAAAGCAAAAAGATGATAAAAAAGAGCAATCGTCTGATTGCTCTCAGACTTTAGAAAAACCTAAATATTGATTTTCGTGCCGATTAAATCGGCAGATTTATATTACGAAGGCAGATAGTAAGGGGACGCTTTTTCTTGCAAAGCGTCCCCTCTTGAAAAACAGCCCACTGGGCTGTTT
>SVNU01000189.1 GCA_015066715.1 Ruminococcus sp.
TATGCAATTATACTGTCAAGTAAGAAGAAAGCACAAACCGAAGCTGATGAGCTTAACAAAACTCAGATTCAGGATTTATAAAACCGAAATTACATAAGAAGCTGACCTGCAAAGACCAATCTTTGCAGGTTGTTTTCATCATACAAAACAAACAGCATACCGACTAAAAAATCGATATGCTGTAGTTGTAATATCGCCATTTCGTTCCACAATCCGAGCCGTTTCTCCTTTACAGCATTATATAATATATCGGACAGAGCAGGCTGATATATTATTTTGTGGAGGAACTGAGATGAAGAAATACGAATATAGATTTGTGGAAATTCCAAGAAAAAAAGGTCTTAAAGTCAGGACAGGGGATACCTTTGAAGAATGTCTTAGGGTAATAACTGCTGAGGTGGAGAAGGGCTGGCGGTTGAAGCAGATTGTAACACCATTTGACGAAAAGATAGGTGTATTTATACCTTGCTGCTATCAGATTATTTTTGAGAGGGAAGCGGAGTGAAATATATTTTTACTTGCAAAAAATCAATTTTAGTTAGAAAAGATTGTAAGTATACTAGTAATAATTGTTGACAAAAATTGATTTTTAGGATATAATACATGAAAAGGAGTGTGATTGAATTATGTCAATAACTTCAAAAGACGGCATCCTTAAGGTTTTGACTGCGTGTAATCCATGGTGGAAAACCGGTGTAATAAACCCTAAAATGACAAAGACATATAAAAGGTTTGCTTTTCATGAAGCAATGAAACGATTAAAGCAAACAAATATTAAAAGAACGGTTGTATTGACAGGAACACGCCGAGTAGGTAAAACAACAATTCAATATCAGATGATTGAGGCATTGTTGAAATCAGGCGTGTCTCCGCAAAAAATTGTTTTTATTTCTATGGATCATCCAATGCTGAAATTAAGTCAGTTTCAGGATGTATTAGAATGTTACCATGAAAATATTTATGCCGAACAGGACGTATACTACTTTTTTGATGAAGTTCAGTACGCACAGGATTGGGATCGGTGGCTTAAGATAATTTATGACACCCAGCCTGATACGCAGGTTGTTGCAACAGGATCAGCAAGTCCTGCTCTTATGAAGGGCAATCAAGAAAGCGGAGCAGGAAGGTGGTCTGTGATTCAGGTGCCAACATTGTCTTTTTATGAATATTGTGAGCTGCTTAATGTTGAACGTCCTGAAATCCCGGAGGATTTGAAAGTTACCTCTCTTTTGCATAAGACACAAATTGAACGTACTCAGATTATGCTTCAGTTGTCAAGGGTACAAAATCATTTTATGAGGTATTTGCAGGTTGGAGGATTTCCTGAATTGGCTCTTGCTGACAATGATTTGATGGCACAGCAGATTATGCGTGATGATGTAGTTGATAAAGTGCTTAAACGAGATCTTCCGTCCTTATACAATATTCGTAATGCAACGGAGCTTGAACGTATCTTTTTATATCTGTGCAATGTGTCATCTGAAATTGTATCAATAGAAGCCATTACCAAAGAACTTAATGGTGTTTCACGTACTACGGTAGAAAATTATATACAATATCTTGAAAGTGCCAATCTTATTTATCAAAGCTGGCCAGTAGATATGGCAGGGAAAAAAGTTCTTAAGGCAAGACCTAAAATATATATTGCGGATGCGGCTATCAGAAATGCGGTATTGATGGATGAGTCAATTCTTACAGATCCTGTTGAAATGGGAAAGGTTGTGGAAACAGCTATCTATAAACACGTCGCTGCTTTTTACTATCAGTTTGCTACATCAATAGGCTATTTCCGAGGTGGAAAAAAGAATAAGGAAATTGATGTTGTAGTAGATTATCCCAATATCAAGAATATATTAATTGAGGTTAAGTATCGTGAAGGTGCTCCTATTGCGGATGATGATGCAATTATAGAGCTTTGCGAAGAATCCTCTGCAGCAATTATTGTAACCAAAAATGCTCAGGATTTCGGAGTGCACAATACCGCTTGCGGAAAAGAATTGTTAAGAATACCCGCTTTTGCGTTTTTGTATTTATTAGGGAATGCAGAAAAGCATGGCTATCGTGGAGTTGAGTGATAGAATAATATAATTTGCTTGCCAATATTTATTTATCTGCTTTTAAAGCATAGATAGCCTGACCTTGGAGTTTCATTATAGGCATACAATAAATAAACTTGATAATAAGTGAATAATAACTTGACATTAAGTGTATTTTACGATTGCAATAAAATGCTGTATAAAAAATAGCCGTCCGAATTGCTGTGAATTATCACGACAGCTTGGGCGGCTTGCTTCTTAATGCCTGTATTTGAGTACACTTATCAAATTTTAATATTATTGAATCATCATATATAACAATGCATTTCGATGATATAGATAGTAAAACGTCGAAAGTTTCGACGAAATTTTATCGAAAGCGTTGAAAACAACTTGTCGGGGTGTTAAAATATAGAAGAAAATGTTCCAAAACATACGACTTATATTCCAAGTGAAGAATTAAAAGGAGATTGTTATGATTGAGCCTTTAAACGTAACCCGTGAAGAGTTTCCTAAAAGCGAAAAGTGCTCGGAGGGTATGAAAATACTGGAGAAAAAATATGACAATTACGAAATATGGTATCATCAGGATGTTGTATACGTTGAACGTCCAGAAGCTAAGCTGACGTTACAGCTTATGCTTACAAAACGTAAAAATCCTCTTATCCTTTATGTAACAGGTTCGGCATTTCATTGGCAGAACATACCGCCGACAATCCCGAAAATTGCTTTGCTTGCGAACAAGGGCTTCAATGTTGCTTCTATTCA
>SVNU01000040.1 GCA_015066715.1 Ruminococcus sp.
GACAATGAAGGAAAGACTTGCCGGTGAAATCATGGACGCTATCAACGGTACAGGCGGTGCCTGCAAGAAGCGTGATGATACACACAAGATGGCGGAAGCAAACAAGGCATTCGCACACTACCGCTGGTAATCTGCAATTATTTAGTTAAGGAGAAAAGTTATGCCAAGAGATTGTTCACTTGAACAGACAAGAAATATCGGTATAATGGCTCACATTGACGCAGGTAAAACCACTACAACAGAGCGTATCCTGTTTTATACCGGTATTAACCATAAGATAGGTGAAACTCACGAAGGTGCTGCTACAATGGACTGGATGGAGCAGGAACAGGAAAGAGGTATTACAATTACTTCTGCTGCTACTACTGCATACTGGGCAGGCCACCGACTCAACATCATCGATACTCCTGGACACGTTGACTTTACAGTAGAAGTTGAACGTTCACTCCGTGTACTCGACGGCTCTGTAACAGTTTTATGTGCTAAGGGCGGTGTTGAACCACAGTCAGAAACAGTTTGGAGACAGGCTGACGAATATAAGGTTCCAAGAATGGCATATGTTAACAAGATGGACATTATGGGTGCTGACTTCTATAATGTTGTTGACATGATGAAGACAAGACTTCATTGTAATGCTGTTCCGATTCAGCTTCCTATCGGTGCTGAAGAAACATTCAAGGGTATCATTGACCTTCTCGAAATGAAGGCTTATGTTTACTATGATGACCTTGGAAAGGATATCAGAGTTGAAGAAATTCCTGATGACATGAAGGAAAAGGCTCAGGAATACCATGATGCACTCATCGAATCTGCTGCAGAGCAGGATGATGAACTCATGGAAAAATTCTTCGGTGGCGAAGAACTTTCAATTGATGAAGTCAAGGCTGCAATCAGAAAGGCAACTATTGCAAATGACATGGTTCCTGTAACTTGCGGTACTTCATACAAGAACAAGGGTGTTCAGAAGCTTCTTGATGCTATTGTAGATTATATGCCTTCACCACTGGACGTTCCAGCTATCAAGGGTGTAAATCCTGATACAGATGAAGAAACAGTAAGACATTCATCAGATGAAGAACCATTCTCAGCACTTGCATTCAAGATTGCTACAGACCCATTCGTAGGTAAGCTTTGCTTCTTCAGAGTTTACTCAGGTTCTGTAAACGCTGGTTCAACAGTTCTTAATGCTACTAAGGATAATAAGGAAAGACTTGGACGTATCGTTCAGATGCATTCAAATGACAGAAAAGACCTTGAAACAGTTTATGCAGGTGATATTGCTGCTGCTATCGGTCTTAAAAATACAACAACAGGTGACACACTCTGTGACGAAAAGAATCCTGTAATTCTTGAATCAATGGAATTCCCTGAACCGGTTATTCAGCTCGCTATCGAGCCAAAGACTAAGGCTGGTCAGGAAAAGATGGGTATTGCTCTTGCAAAGCTTGCAGAAGAAGACCCTACATTCAAGACATACACAGACGAAGAAACAGGCCAGACAATCATTGCCGGCATGGGTGAGCTTCACCTCGAAATCATCGTTGACAGACTTCTCCGTGAATTTAAGGTAGAAGCTAACGTTGGTGCTCCTCAGGTTTCTTATAAGGAAGCTATCAAGGGCAATGCTGATGTTGACCACAAGTACTCAAGACAGTCAGGTGGTAAAGGTCAGTATGGTCACGTTAAGATCAGAGTTTCACCAAACGAATCCGGTAAGGGTTACGAATTCAAGAACTCCGTTGTTGGTGGTGCTATTCCTAAGGAATACATTCCGGCTGTTGACAAGGGTATTCAGGGCGCTATGAAGGCAGGTGTACTTGCTGGCTACGAAGTAGTTGACGTATGCGTTGAACTTTATGATGGTTCATACCATGAAGTTGACTCATCAGAAATGGCATTCCAGATTGCCGGTTCTATGGCATTCAAGGAAGCCCTCAGAAAGGCTGACCCAATCCTCATGGAACCTATCATGAAGGTTTGCGTTATTGCTCCTGATGACTATACAGGTACTGTTATCGGTGACCTTAGTTCACGTCGTGGACAGATTCAGGGTCAGGAATCAAGACCTGGTGCTATTCAGGTTGATGCTCTTGTTCCGCTTTCAGAAATGTTCGGTTACTCAAATGACCTTCGTTCAAATACACAGGGTCGTGGTCAGTACTCTATGGAACCACACAGCTATCTTGAAGTTCCTAAGAACATTGCTGAAAAGATTATGACTACAAGAAATAAAAATAATGATTAATGCAAATTAATCAAAATTTTATAAAACCTCTTGAAATTTACCTTATTATATGGTAAAATTAAATCACGAGGAACTCAAAATTAATTCTAAGGAGGAATTTTCCAATGGCTAAGGCTAAATTTGAAAGAACTAAACCACATGTTAACATTGGTACAATCGGACACGTTGACCATGGTAAGACAACTCTTACAGCTGCTATCACAAAGACACTTGCTCTCAAGGGTCAGGCACAGTATGAAGCTTACGATATGATCGATAAGGCTCCGGAAGAAAGAGAACGTGGTATTACAATCAATACTGCTCACGTTGAATACGAAACAGATGCACGTCACTACGCTCACGTTGACTGCCCAGGACATGCTGACTATGTAAAGAACATGATCACAGGTGCTGCTCAGATGGACGGTGCTATCCTCGTAGTTGCTTCATCAGACGGTCCTATGGCTCAGACTAAGGAGCATCTCCTTCTCGCTCGTCAGGTTGGCGTTCCATACATCGTTGTATTCATGAACAAGGCTGACCAGGTTGACGACCCAGAACTTCTCGAACTCGTTGAAATGGACATCAGAGCTACTCTCGATGAATATGAATTCCCAGGCGATGACACACCAATCGTTAAGGGTTCAGCTCTTGCAGCTCTTCAGGCTCCAGATGATATCAATGATCCTGCTTATGCTCCAATCATTGAACTTATGAACGAAGTTGATTCTTATATCCCAACTCCTGAAAGAAAGGCAGATCTCCCATTCCTTATGCCTATCGAAGATACTATGACAATTTCTGGTCGTGGTACTGTTGTTACAGGTAGAGTTGAAAGAGGTCAGCTCAACACAGGTGACGAAGTTGAAATCGTTGGTCTCTCAGATGAAAAGGGTAAGACAGTTGTTACTGGTATCGAAATGTTCAGAAAGACTCTTGACTACGCTGAAGCAGGCGATAACATCGGTGCACTTCTCCGTGGTATCACAAGAGATGACGTAGAAAGAGGACAGGTTCTTTGTAAGCCAGGTTCAATCCAGCCACATACAAAGTTCAAGGGTCAGGTTTACGTTCTTAAGAAGGATGAAGGTGGCCGTCATACACCATTCTTCTCAAACTACAGACCACAGTTCTTCTTCAGAACAACAGACGTTACAGGTATCATCACACTTCCAGAAGGTGTTGAAATGTGTACACCTGGTGACAACGTTGAAATGAACGTTGAACTTATCACACCAATCGCTATCGAAGAAGGTCTTCGTTTCGCTATCCGTGAAGGTGGCCGTACAGTAGGTTCAGGCGTAGTTATTGCTATCAACGAATAATTTGAACTTATATAAAGAAAACAGGAATGAATTTCATTCATTCCTGTTTTTTTACTATTAAGAACTTTTAAATTAAAATATCATTACCATTTAATGCCTTTATGCTGCATTACTGTACTTATGTAATTATAATTATAGTAAGCTTTGGTTCAGCGTTTTCAGAAAGTTTACCACTTTTAACCACAAAGCATCATTTGTATTTGAATTTAAGAGTTTTTATATGATTTGGGGAGGATTCTATGCGACTGAAAAGGAAATTACATAATTCGTCAATTACAAATCTTGCAATACTGTCTGTTATGGCTGCAATCGAAATTGTTTTTTGCTTTACACCCCTTGGAACAATTCCGGTTCCCGGTATTGCCGCAACAATGGGACATATACCTGTTATCATTTCAGCGTTTATCCTTGATAAAAAATACAGTATGGTCATGGGGCTTATAATGGGTACCTGTTCTCTTATCTGGTGGTCTACAATCGGACTTGGAAACCCTATAGCGTTCGGTTTTACGCCATTTGCGCTTTATGGCAACATATTCAGTCTTGAAATATGTATACTGCCGAGGTTTTTAATTCCTGTTGTTGCATCGTTTTTCTTTGATTTTTTCAGGAAAAAAGTGGGGAAAAGTGTTGTTTTTTCAGCAGGAATATCTGCTGCAATAGCTGCTTTTACACATTCGTTCCTTGTTCTGAGTCAGATTTTCCTGCTTTTTTCAGGAAATGAGGCGATTTCAGAGCAGCTCAAAGGCTCAATTCTTACAGTGATGATTATTCCGAGTATATTCAGTGGTATTGCTGAAATAATAGTTGCATCCCTTTTTTCCGTTGTTATTGTAAAACCTCTGAATTCCATAGGAAGAATCAGAAAATAATTCTTATACAGGCTGTCACATTTTTATGTGGCAGCCTTCTTTGTTAAAATTATACAAAAAAAATCTCTGATTTTCTGCTTCTTTCTTTTTAATCTTTCGTTAATTAAACTTGACCTTTTTACTTAATTAGGGTATAATAATATGTACACGGTGGTGAAATGTGGTAAATTGATGTGAAATAATCAAAAAAATGGTAACCTTACCCCAAATTATTCTGAAAGGTGGTGTCGGGAATGGCTTTGACAGCTCTTATGGGTACATATCATCATAATATTGACGCAAAGGGCAGAATGAGCTTTCCGACAAAACTTAGGGATTTACTTGGCGGTGAATTTTATGTTACAAAGAGCATTAACCAGAAGTGTCTGACTATTTATTCAAAAGCAGAATGGGAAAAGCTTGCTCAGAAGGTTGCGTTGCTTCCGGATTCACAGGGCGGACTTGATATTAAAAGATGGCTCTTTTCGGGTGCGGGTGAACTTAATCCTGATAAGCAGGGACGAGTTCTTATTCCATCTGACCTGAGGGATTTTGCCGGACTTACAAAGGACGTTGTTGTTATCGGTCTTGATGATAAGGCAGAAATCTGGGATAAGGAAAAATGGGATCAGCAACAGAACAATATGGATATGGCTGCAATGCTCGAAGCTATGCAGCAGCTTGGTATTTAAGGAGTAGGTATGAATTTTTCTCATGTTTCGGTTTTGCTAAATGAATGCATAGAAGGGCTTGATATAAAGCCGGACGGCATTTATGTTGACTGTACTGTAGGCGGTGCGGGGCATTCTGCGGAGATTGCAAAGCGTCTGACAAATGGCGGACGTCTTATCGGTCTTGACAGAGATCCGGATGCGATAAAAGCGGCTACTGAGCGGCTTTCGGATTACAATGCCCAGGTTGTCAGAAGCAATTATTCCGAGCTTGATAAAGTGCTTACAATGCTTAATATTGATGCGGTTGATGGTATTCTTATGGATCTTGGAGTATCGTCACATCAGCTTGATACTCCCGACAGAGGATTTTCATATAATTATGACGCTCCACTGGATATGCGTATGAGTCAGGAAGGACTAAGCGCTTACGATATTGTAAACGAGTGGTCCGAGGAACAGTTGGCCAAAATCATTTTTGAATTCGGCGAAGAAAAGTTTTCAAGAAAAATTGCCAGAAGCATTATACTTGAAAGGGAAAAGAAACCGGTAAAAACAACCTTCGAGCTTGCTGAAATTATTAAAAGCAGTGTTCCGGCGGCTGTGAAACGTGAAAAAAATCCCTGTAAAAAAACTTTTCAGGCTATCAGAATTGCAGTTAACGGTGAGTTTGACCATTTATCAGGCGGACTTGATGCCGCTTTTAACAGCCTAAGGTCTGGTGGCAGACTTGCTGTTATAACATTTCATTCATTAGAGGACAGGATTGTAAAACAGCGTTTTGCAAGCCTGTGCAAGGGTTGTATATGTCCTTCAGATTTTCCGCAGTGCGTATGCGGAAGGAAGCCTTTGGGAAAGCTGATAAACAGAAAGCCGATAGTGGCATCTGAACAGGAGCTTTCACATAACAACCGTAGCAGAAGCGCAAAGCTAAGAATCATAGAAAGGAGATAGGTGCGTTTTTATGGCAGCAGATAATTCATCATATGACTACTTTTTACAAAACAATCCACATAATCCCAATAATAGTTATGACACCAGTTCAAACGCTGTCCGAAAGCCTGTATACGAAGAAAAAACAGAAACGGCAAGTGCACCTAACATAACTATGAAGATAACGCCACCGAAAAGAGGTTCGGCTGTTAAAATGTTTTTTGCGGCACTGCTTGCATTGCTTGTATTCTTCCTTGTAATATACGGAAGAGTAGAAACAAACCGCATGTATCGTCAGATTGCGCAGCAAAATGAATTACTTGAGATTGCACAAAGCGAAAATGTTCGCATGAAGTCGGAGCTTGAAGGTAAAATGACTCTCAAAAATGTTGAGGAATACGCCGAAAAGGTTCTTGGACTTCAGAAGCTTGATAATTCTCAGATTAATTATGTTGAAACACAGACTGACGATATTGTTGAAATCCCTGACGAGGATAAAAACCTTTTTACAAAAATAATAGATAAGTTTAACGGTTTTGTGGAATATATTTTCGGATAGGGCATATTATTAATTAGGCAGACGGAGAAAATAAAAAAAGAACAAAATCCGTCGTTAAAGGCGATAAAAAATAATCGCATTTATATTGGAACAAAAAACGAGTGTACGGAATAGGGTGAAAAGGTGCAGTCACGTCTGCAAGTGACTGTCACCTCTAACCTGTACAATGGTAGTTCTTAAATGCCGTCTACGGCTAGGAAAAACAATGAATGATTTATATTTTTAGAATTTGATACGTTGAATTTTAAAAATATAAATTTACATTCGCCATGGCAGGGAAAGTAAAAGCAATCCCTGCCTTTTTTAATTAAGTATGGAGGTTAAGATATGGCAGACAAGCCGAATACCCATTTATCCGATAAACCGACAGTTCAGATGAAAAAGCGTGCTAACAGAGGCGTAATTATTGTTATGGTATCGATTGTCGGACTTTTAATTATGCAGCTTTTCAAGCTTTCGGTAATTGAAAACAGCTTCTATCAGAATAAGGCAAATGATGTTCATTTTGGTGAAATTTCAATATCTGCAAACAGAGGCTCTATTTATGATGCAAATGGTGTTATCCTGGCGCAGAGTGCAACAGTCTATAAGGTTTTTATGGACCCTGACCTGTTTAAAAAAGAGCTTGAGGATATAGGTGAGGCTGCCGAAGGTGAAACATCACCGGAAGCGGAAGCATTGAAAAAAGAAGTAATCACTTTTCTTGCAAATAAGCTTGAGCTTACAGAGGATAAAATCAGAGAATCCATGGAGAAAAATTCACAGTATGAGGTTTTAAAAACAAAGGTAGAAAAATCTGTTGCTGATGAAATAACTGCTTTTATGGACAAAAAGGATATGAACTCCATTCAGATTGAACAGGATACAAAGAGATACTATCCGCAGGATGAACTTGCAGCCTCTGTAATCGGCTTTACAAATGGTGACGGTGACGGGCAGTACGGCATCGAGGCACAGTATGACGAGTATCTTGCAGGTACTGACGGAAAGGTAATTTCGGCAAAGGACGCTTACGGAAACGAAATGCCGTACCGATATGCGAAAACCTATGAAGCGCAGGACGGTAATTCGGTTTACCTTACAATTGACAGAACACTTCAGTATTCCCTTGAGAAAAATCTTGAGGAGGCAATAAGCGAATTCAAGGTTGAGGACAGAGCCTGCGGAATAATTATGAACGCAAAAACAGGTGCTGTTCTTGCAATGGCAACTTCTCCGGGATTTGACCTTAACAACCCCGGCGATGTGTCTGACCAGCTGATTGCACAGATGGCGCAGGACATGGAGTTTTATCCGGAGTTTGACCCGAATGAGTTTATTACCGAGGATAAGGCAGGTGCTATGGTAGAATCCCTCTCAGAGGAACAGTATAACGAAGCGTATATGTCGGCAAGAGAGCAGCAGTGGAAAAACAAGGCGATAACAGAGCTTTACATTCCTGGTTCGGTTTTTAAGGTTATTACAAGCTCTGCGGCTCTTGAGGAAAAGGCAATTACGATAGAGGACAGCTTTGACTGTACAGGTGCTCTTGTGGTAGTTGAGGGAACTGACCCTATTCACTGCTGGAAAACAAGCGGTCATGGTCTGCAGACATTTACAGAGGCAATTACAAATTCATGCAATCCTGCATTTATGGATATAGGCAGACGTCTTGGTGCTGAAAGCTTTTTCAATTATTTCAAGTCCTTCGGTCTTACTGAACGTACAGGTATAGACCTTCCGGCTGAAGCAACAAGCTATTATCAGAGTCTTAATGGTATGGGTGCAGTTGAGCTTGCGTCATGCTCATTCGGACAGACAAACAAGATTACACCGATTGAAATGATTACTGCATATGCGGCGGTAATAAACGGCGGTGAGCTTGTTACACCTTATGTTGTAAGCAAGATTGTGGACAATGACGGCAATGTTGTTCTTACAAATGAAAAGACAGTAAAGCGTCAGGTTATTTCAAAGGAAACCTCGGAAATAATGTGCCAGACACTTGAAACTGTTGCGGTACAGAACGGTGCTTATATAAAGGGCTATCATGTAGGCGGCAAGAGTGGTACTTCTGAAAAGCTTGACGAATATGAAGGCTCGGAGGAAGAACCGATGAGATATGTTGGTTCATACTGCAGCTTTGCACCTGCAAATGATCCTGAAATAATAATGCTTATTATGATTGATGAGCCGATGTCCGGCGAATATTACGGAAGCAAGGTTGCTGTTCCGTGCAGCAGAAAGGTAATGGAGGAAATTCTTCCGTATCTTGGATACTATCCGGAGTACACGGCGGAGGAAGCGGAAAATCTTGATGTTGTAGTTCCACTCGTTGAGGACCTTACTGTTGAAGAAGCAAAGGCACAGATTGAGAGTGAAGGACTTACATGTGAGGTTGTAGGAAACGGAACAACTGTAGTTGGACAGATGCCGATAACAGCTACAACTGTTGCAAAGGGAGGCATTGTTGTTCTGTATACAGAAAACAATTACAGTACTGAATATGTGGAAGTGCCTGAAATGAAGGGTTATACTGTAGATGACGCAAACTACATCATGACAAGCTGTGGTCTGAACTTTATTGCAAAGGGTGCTTCAACGGATAACGGAAGTGCGGTTGTTCTGTCACAGTCCGAGCCGACAGGTTCAAAGGTTCCGAGGGGTACAGTTGTTGAGCTTACCTTTGGCGTTGATGACCAGTCCGGCTGATGTGAATATTATTATAAAGAATATCCAAGAATATATTATAATCTCAGTATGCTCCGGAATACAGAAAGGGAGAAAAATATGAAGCTATATCAACTTATTGAAGATAAAACAAAGCTTGGTCTTTCGGATATGGAAATATCCCTTATTACCGATAATACACGAAAGGTTGAGAAGGACTGCATTTTTGTATGCGTAAAGGGAGTTTCGTTTGACGGGCATGACGCAGCAAAGGAAATGCTTGAAAAGGGTGCGGCGCTTGTTGTTGCAGAAAGAGATCTGGGACTTGGTGAAAGACAGCTTATCGTGGAAAATTCACGAAAGTATTATGGTGAGCTTTGTGCGGCATGGTTCGGCCATCCTGAAAGAAAAATGAAATTTATTGGCGTTACAGGCACAAACGGCAAAACAACAATTACAAATGTAATAAAAAATATACTGATGAAAAACGGTATAAAAACAGGTCTTATCGGTACAATTCAGAATGAAATAGGGGATGAGATTGTTCATACGGAAAATACAACCCCTATGGCATTTGATTACATGCATCTTTTAAGCCGTATGGCAGATGCAGGCTGTAAGTATGTTGTTATGGAGGTTTCCTCCTTTGGTCTTGTTCAGTACAGAATCGGGCCTACCCGTTTTGATATGGGTATTTTTACAAATCTGACTCAGGACCATCTTGATTATCACAAGACAATGGAAAACTACTATCAGGCAAAGAAAATGATGTTTGACAGCTGCGATTTTGCAGTGGTAAACACTGATGATGAATACGGCAGACGTTTGCTTGACGAAATATCATGTGACAGGAAAAGCTACGGAAGCAGCAGGGATGCAGACTGCTATTACGATGTGGTAAAAATGAAGGCAGACGGCACAAGCTTCTGGTACTGCTATGACGGAAAGTCGCAGCTTGTAGAAATGAAAATTCCGGGAATGTTCAACGTTGCAAATGTTACGGCGGCAATAACTGTTTGTCTTGAAGCAGGTCTTTCAATTGAAAGCATTTTAAGTGCTGTATCCGAATATAACGGCGTTAAGGGAAGATGTGAGATAATTCCCACAGGAAGAAACTTTACCGTTATATGCGATTACGCCCATACACCTGATGCAGTTGAGAATATTTTAAAAAGCGTCAGGGAATATACTGTCGGCAGACTTATCTGTTTGTTTGGCTGCGGCGGAAACAGGGATGCAAAGAAACGTCCGCTGATGGCGCAGGCGGCTGCTAAATATGCCGATAAACTGATTATTACTTCCGATAATCCGAGAGATGAAATACCTGAAGCGATTATTGATGATATTCTGGCAGGACTTGAGGGAAGTGAAATAGCATTTGATGTTGTTGTAGACAGAAGAAAGGCTATTCACCATTCGCTTAAAATTGCTCAGGAGGGTGATGTTATCGTGCTTGCAGGTAAGGGGCACGAGGATTATCAGGTGCTTCCGGGCAATGAACATATACATTTTGATGAAAGAGAGATAGTTTCAGAAGGACTGAAGCTGATAGACTGATGGAAAAATTATATTTATCTGAAATAGCAGACTGTCTTGGTGCAGTCTGTCCAAAAGAATGTGAAATTACAGAAATTTCAACCGATACAAGAAATCTTCCAAAGGGATGCCTTTTTCTTGCAATAAAGGGTGAACGCTTTGACGGTCACGAATATATTGAAAAGGCGATAGAAGCAGGTGCTGCTGCGGCAGTTTCCGAGCGTCAGGTCGGTGACTGTCCGTGTATCGTTACAGACAGTACAAGAATGGCACTGCTTAAAATTGCACGGTATTACAGACAAAAGTTTTCACCTGTACTTGTAGGCGTTACAGGAAGTGTCGGTAAGACTACAACAAAGGAAATGATTTCACTTGTACTTTCCGAAAAGTACAATACCCTTAAAACACAGGGCAACCTGAACAATGAAATAGGACTTCCGAAAACTCTTTTCAATCTGACTTCCGGGCATAAGGCGGCGGTTATTGAAATGGGTATGAACCATTTCGGAGAAATTGAAAGACTTACAGATACAGCCCGTCCGACTATGGCTGTTATTACAAATATCGGATTTTCACATGTTGAAAACCTTGGAAGTCAGGAGGGAATATTAAAGGCAAAGCTTGAAATTTTAAGCGGTATGAGTGCTGATGCACCGCTTATTACAAATGGTGATGACAAGTTCCTTTGCCCTCTTAAAGATACTCTTGAACGTCCTGTTTACCTTTACGGCATTGAAAATGAAAAGTGTGATTTCAGAGCCGTAAATATTTCAGAAAAGGACAGCGAAACAAGCTTTGATATTGTATGGCAGGATAAAAAAATTCCGGCTGTAATTCCATGTGTGGGAGTACATAATGTAATGAACGCTGCGGCGGCATTTGCTGTTGGCACACTCAGCGGACTTACAGCGGAGGAAATTGTATCAGCGCTGAAAAAATACAAGCCTGACGGTATGCGCCAGAATATCGTGAAAAAAGGGGATAATACAGTTATTATTGATTGTTACAATGCAAGTCCCGACTCAATGAAGGCATCACTGAGCGTCCTTGCAGGTATGAAATGCGAGGGTAGAAAAATTGCTGTACTCGGTGATATGCTGGAGCTTGGAAAATCTTCGGAGGAGCTTCACAGACTTGTGGGAAAATATGTTGCGGAATATCGTCCTGACCGGCTTTACTGTTATGGAAACGATGCGTCCTACATTGCGGCAGAGGCAAGCCGGGGTGGTGTTGCAGGAAGCTTTTTCCATGAGGGTGACAAGGAATTCCTGGCTGAAAAGATAAAGGAAATTCTAAGAAGCGGTGATGTGCTTTTGTTTAAGGCAAGCCGTGGCATGAAGCTTGAAGAAATTATAGAAAAAGTGTTTGAATAAACGGAGGATTATTATATGTCGAACTGGATTTCAATAGGGGTAGCGCTTGGCTCGTTCGTTCTTGCTGCGATTATCGGACTCGTACTTATACCTTTTCTGAAAAAAATACATTTCGGGCAGACTATTTTGGAGGAAGGCCCGAAGTGGCATAAATCAAAACAGGGAACACCTATCATGGGTGGATTTATGTTTATCATAAGCAGTATTGTTACCGCAGCTGCGGGATATGTGTTCTTTTTGTACAGCGGTGACGCATCCGAGGATACAAAGACAGGTGTTTTAAGACTTGCGGCATGCATGGTATTTTCAATACTCTTTGCAGGAATCGGGTTTATGGATGATTACATCAAGGCGGTAAAGAAGCAGAACCTTGGTCTGACTTCAACCCAGAAGATGATTTTCCAGTTTATTCTCTGTGCAGGATTTCTGGCAGCACTTTATTTTCTTGGTGATATATCGACTGAAATCAACCTTATGTTTTTCAAATTTGACATTGGCTTGTTCTATTATCCTCTTATGATAATTTTTATGATTTATATTTCAAATGCTGTAAATCTGACAGATGGTGTTGACGGTCTTTGCGGAAGCATTACATTTATTACAATGCTTGCTTTTTCACTTATCTGCTTATTCCTGTGTCTTTATGATACTTCCATTTACGCTATGGCAATTGCAGGCGGATGTCTCGGATTCTTAGTGTGGAATCTTCATCCGGCAAAGTGCTTTATGGGTGACACAGGCTCAATGTATCTCGGCGGTTCATTCGTTGCAATAGGACTTGTTACACATAATCATCTTCTGATTGTACTTATCGGACTTGTTTATATTCTTGAAGCGCTTTCAGTGGTAATTCAGGTCAGCTACTTTAAGATTACAGCAAGACAGCATTACAAGAAAACAGGTGAAAAGGGCAAGGGAAAAAGAATTTTCAAAATGTCACCAATTCATCATCACTTTGAACTCAGCGGATTCAGTGAATACAAAATAGTAATTACATTTTCACTTGCGGCACTTATCGTTTCCGCACTTGGAGTATTGGCGGTTTTTTATAAAATTTAAAGCTTAAAGTCAGGCAGAATAAAGAGGAGGAAAAGCTTTGTCAGGATATTACGAAGGTTCAAATCCATCAGGTGCTGCTATACCTGTTGCGAAGCAGCGGCGAAAAACAAAAAAGCGAATTCCTGTTTTTTCAAGAGGGGTTATGGATATTACATTTTTCATTATTGTAATAACACTTCTTGTAATAGGTATTGTTATGATGTTTTCCGCAAGCTATGCAAAAGCACTCAGTGAATCAGGCGGAGAAAACGGTACCGGCTACGCTGTAAGGCAAATGGCAATGGCGGCGGTGGGAATTGTTGCACTTTTCTTTTTCTCGTTTTTTGATTACAGGCATTTTGCAAATCCTAAGATTGCAATAAGCTTTTATGCCGGATGCGTGGCACTTCTGATAGCGGTTTTACTTGTTGGTGTAACCGAAAACGGTGCGACAAGATGGCTTGTTATCGGAGATATAAACTTTCAGCCCTCGGAGCTTATGAAGCTTGCGGTTATAGTATTGTTTTCATATCTTATTGTTCAGAACTACAACAGAATGAAAACCTTTTCTGTAGGAATACTTCCATTTGGTCTTCTTCTTGGTATTGTCGTAATTCTTCTTATGATGCAGCCGCATCTTTCCTGTACGCTTCTGATATGCATTGTGGGAGTAATACTGATGTTTGTCGGCGGAGTTTTATGGAAGCATATCGGACTTCTCTGTCTTATCGGTGCTTTGGGAATTACACTTATTGTAATAGTGAAAATTCAGACGGACGGTTTTACCTATTTTGCAACAAGATTTCAGTCATGGCTTGATCCGTTTTCAGACGAAAAGGGCGGAACATGGCAGACAACACAGTCGCTTATTGCAATCGGCTCAGGCGGACTTTTCGGACTTGGTCTTGGCGGTTCACGTCAGAAATTCATGTATCTTCCGGAAAGCCAGAACGACTTTGTTTTCTCAATTGTCTGCGAGGAACTTGGTTTTATCGGTGCGGTAACGGTAATCCTTTTATTCATGCTTCTTGTAATAAGAGGAATTTATATTGCATCAAAGGCAAGGGATAAATTCGGAATGCTTATAACCATCGGCATTACAGTTCAGATTGGTATTCAGGCATTTTTAAATATAGCCGTTGTAAGTAATCTGATACCTAATACCGGTATCAGTCTGCCGTTTTTCAGTTACGGCGGTACGGCGCTTATAATGCAGCTGGCTGAAATGGGAATTGTACTTAATGTTTCACGTCAGGCATCTATTGAACCATAAAAGGAGAAATTATTATGAAGGTTTTACTTGCAGGCGGAGGTACGGCAGGACATATCAATCCTGCCCTTGCCATTGCATCAATAATAAAGGAGCATCATCCTGATACGGAATTCCTGTTTGTCGGAACTCCAAATGGTATGGAAGCACGGCTTATTCCTCAGGCGGGATATAATTATGCTTCAATGGAGGTTGCAGGCTTTCAGAGAAGTTTTTCATTTGAAAATATCAAAAGAAATTTTCAGGCTGTAAAATATCTTGCTACAGCTTCATCAAAGGCGAAGAAAATTATAAACGATTTTAAGCCGGATATTGCAATCGGAACAGGCGGATATGTAAGCGGCCCTGTTATAAAGCAATGTGCAAAAATGGGGGTTGCAACGGCTATTCATGAACAGAATGCTTTCCCCGGCGTTACAAACAAGCTTCTTGCAAAGGAAGTTGATAAGGTAATGCTGACTGTTAAGGAAGCGCTTGAATACTTCGATAAGAACGTAAACTATAAGGTTACGGGACTTCCGGTCAGAAAGGAAATTACAGCAAAATCAAGGCTTGAAGCAAGAGCAGAACTGGGATTTGACAATGAACTTTGTATTCTGTCATTCGGCGGCAGTCTTGGTGCAGGCTGTATAAACGAAACAATGGTTGACGTTATTGGCTGGCACAGTTCAAACAATCTGAAAATCAACCATATTCACGGCTATGGAAAAATGGGTAAGGAAACTGTTCCGGACGCTCTTGAGGATAAGAATATTCCTCTTAAATCAAAAAGACTTCGTGTTACGGAATACATAAACGATATGGATACCTGTCTTGCCGCTGCGGATATTGTAATATGCCGTTCGGGAGCGTCAACGCTTGCAGAACTTGAGGCGGCAGGCAGAGCGTCAATTCTTATCCCGTCACCGATTGTTACAGGAAATCATCAGTACCATAATGCAATGGTTCTTTCAAATGCAGGTGCGGCAATTGTTATCGAACAGAAAAATGTTACCAGTGAAGTAATGATTGATAAAATCAAGGAGCTTTACGAAAACAGGGAAAAGCTTGCTCAGATGTCCGAAAATGCGGCAAAGCTTGCTGTAAAGGATACAGATGAGAGAATATATTCGGTTATCAGAGAGCTTATGAAAAGATAATACAGAATAATCAAAGTGACAATAAATCCCTTCAAAGCATACAATAAACTAAAAATGCTTTGGGTGGTGGTTTGATTGTCATGTCAGAAATTAATTATTGAGGGTGCAAGGCCGCTCAGCGGTGAGATAAAGGTTCAGGGCGCAAAAAACAGTGTTCTGCCAATTGTTGCGGCATCGCTTTTATGTGAAGATGAAACGGTGCTTGAAAATTGCCCGCATATTTCCGATACCTATACATCCTGCAGGATTTTGAATCATCTTGGGTGCAGATGTAAATTCAGTGCAAATACTCTTGTAATAAATCCGAAAGATACGGATAAAACCGATATTCCCGATGAGCTTATGCAGGAAATGCGTTCCTCGATTATTTATATGGGTGCGCTTCTCGGGGCTTTCGGCAGATGCAGACTGTCCTTTCCGGGTGGATGTGAGCTTGGTCCGAGACCTGTTGATATGCATATTAATGCAATGAAACGTCTTGGCGTCAGAGTTCTGGAGGAATATGGTGCAATAGAATGTGTATGTCCCAAGGGGCTTACGGGAAACAAAATAACACTCAGCTATCCCTCTGTGGGAACGACTGAAAATATAATTCTTGCAGCAGTAAAGGCTAAGGGTGAAACAGTAATAATAAATGCGGCAAGAGAACCGGAAATTACCGACCTTGCAAAATTTCTGAACAAATGTGGTGCTGATATAAAGGGCGCCGGAAACAGTACAGTTGTAATAAACGGAAAAGATAAGCTTCACGGCTGTACTTACAGCATAATGCCAGACAGGATAGCGGCGGCTACATATATTTCTGCGGCAGTATGCAGCAGGGGAGAAATAAGCCTTAAAGGCATTGATATTTCTCTGTGTGAAAGCTTTATTTCGGTTTTTGAGCAGATGGGGTGCAGTATATATGTATATGACGGATGTATATACGTTAATGCCGCAAAAAAACTCAGATCAGGCGGAAAAATCATTACGCTTCCGCATCCGGGATTTCCGACGGATGTTCAGCCGGTTGTTATGGCGGCTGTCTGCAAAGCGCAGGGAATTACAATTTTTGAGGAAACAGTATTTGAAAACCGTTACCGTCATGTTGATTCGCTTGTGAAAATGGGGGCGGATATTAACGTTGTCGGTAAAGCGGCTGTTGTTACGGGAGTAGAAAAGCTTTACGGTGCAAAGGTGTCCGCAACTGATTTAAGGGGTGGCGCTTCAATGCTTACAGCGGCGCTCGGCGCAGAGGGAATTACAGAAATTTCTGAAATATGCCACATTGACCGTGGCTATGAAAACATAGAAAAAGCAATTTCACTGCTTGGAGGAAAAATTATTAGGAAATGAAAAGGAACAAACAGCAATGAATGATGTTGTAAAAACGAATGTTAAAAGAGATCAGAATAGCAAGCGTGTCAGAAGAAGAAACAGAAACAAGGCTCTGTATATTTTTCTTGTTCTGATTCTCGTACTGGGAATAGGTGTTCTTTTATCTGTCACGCTTCTTTTTAATATAGGCAAGATAAATATAAAAGGCGAGGTTGATTATTCCGATGAAAATATAATAATGGCTTCGGGAATTGAAATCGGCGATAATATGGTACGTCTTGATGCTGATGAGGCGGAAAAAAATATTCTTGCAAGTATGGTTTATATAGAAAATGTGGATATAAGCAAAAAGTATCCGGATACGCTTGAAATTACAGTTGAAAAGTGTATTCCCTCTGCCAATGCAGAGTATGACAATGGCACATTGCTTTTATCACCAAAAGGAAAAATTCTTGAAAACAATCAGGAGGCGCAGGCTGACCTGCTGACAGTAAAGGGGCTTGAGCTGATTACCTATCAGCAGGGGGATTACATCAGGTCTGCTGATGAGCAGAAAACTGAAATATATTTTGATATAATCACTGCCCTTGAAGGATGCAAAAACAGTAAGGTTGTTTCAATTGATATAACCGACAAGTATAATATAATCATAAATTATGATAACCGTATAAATTTTGAGGCAGGAAATGCAAATAAAATTGCTTATAAAATAAAGCTTGCGGATACAGTCCTTGAGGATATCAGCGATGACAAAAAGGGCACTATGGTGATGATAGGTGAAAACCAGATTTCCTTCAGAGGTGAAAGCTCTGCAAGCAAGGAAGTGAATAAAAGTCAGAGAGTTCCTATAAGCGAGGAGGATCTTCCGGAGGGTTATACAGAGCCTGTGACAGAAGCCACTGAGGAAAATACAGAACAGGAGTATTACGAAGAAGAATACTACGAAGAAGAATATAGTGAAGAATACAGTGAAGGAGAATATTTCGAGCCGGAATACTATGAGGATGAATATTATGAGGAGTATTACGAGGAAGAATATTACAACGAAGGATACTATGAAGACGAATTTTACGAAGAAGATTATTGAGCTTTGGATGATCAATGGTGTCAATATAATGACGAATATTACGGAGATTATGCATAATAAATAAAAAAATGACGAAATCTGTAATAAAAAATTTGTATTTAGGTATTGAAAAAAAGCATAAAGTATGATAATATAATAATATGTATTGTTTATATAGAAAAAATGACCGAAATGTCAGGAATAAAAATAAATTTAGGAGGAACAACAAATGACAGACTTCAATTTCGAGGAAGCTTTTGACCCGCAGGTAAGCATTAAGGTAATAGGTGTCGGCGGCGGCGGCGGAAACGCACTTAACTGTATGGTAAGCGCCGGTGTAAAGGATATTGAGTATATTTCTGTAAATACAGATGCAAAGGCCCTTAACAGATCAAAGGCAACAACAAAAATTCAGATTGGTGCAAAGCTTACAAAGGGCAGAGGTGCAGGTAACAGACCGGAAGTCGGTGAACGTTCAGCAGAAGAAAACAGAGATGAAATCGAAGCAGCACTCAAGGGCGCTGATATGGTATTTATTACAGCCGGTATGGGCGGCGGTACAGGTACAGGCGCAGCTCCTGTTGTTGCAGAAATTGCCCAGGAAATGGGACTTTTAACAGTTGCTGTTGTAACAAAGCCTTTTGCTTTTGAAAGAGAACAGAAGATGATTCAGGCTGAAAGAGGTATTGAGGAGCTTAAAAAATATGTTGACTCACTTATCGTTATTCCTAACGAAAGACTCCTTGATGGTCTTGAAAAGCAGCCTACAATGATGGAAAGCTTCAGACTTGCTGATGATATATTAAAGACAGGTGTACAGAGTATTTCTGACCTTATCACAGAGGATGGTTACATAAACCTCGACTTTGCTGATGTATCAACAATTATGAAGGGTGCAGGCTATGCTCACATGGCTATTGGTCATGGTTCAGGTAAGGACAAGGCTGCAGAAGCTGCAAAGGCAGTTATCTCAAGCCCGCTTCTCGAAACATCTATTTCAGGCGCAAGAAGACTCCTTATCAATATTACAATGTCAGAGGATATTATGGCTTCTGATGTTGATACAGCTACAAAGATGATTACAGATACAGCTTCAGATGATGTTGAATTTATTTTCGGTACAGCATTCAAGGAAGATATGAATGACGAAATGTTAATTACAGTTATTGCTGCCGGCTATGGCGATGAAGCAAAAACTGCACCGGAAGATGAGGAAGTTATTCCGATTGACAATCCGCTTATTGACAACCCTGGAAATAAAAAGGAAGCATCAGAAGATGATCTTGATGAAATTTTAAGAATGCTTGAAAAATAATAAACTGATGCAGCCTTTTTAAGGCTGCATTATTTATCAATATTTGAGAAAAGTTCTGAAAATCAGAGAAATGAGGAATAATTATGTCGCAAGTGAGAAAAATAGATGCATCGGAGCTGAAAAAGCATGCAGCTGACCTGAGAGCAGGGGATAAGATTTTATTGTCCGGTACTGTTTATACCTCAAGGGATGCAGCGCATAAAAGGATTATGCAGATGATTGAGGATGGACAAAAGCTTCCTTATGATATTGAAAATGCTGTTATTTATTATGCAGGTCCTACTCCGGCGCCGGAAGGAAAGCCTATAGGCTCATGCGGCCCTACTACTTCGGGACGTATGGACAAGTTTGCTCCGAAGCTTCTTGATATGGGGCTTGGCGGTATGATAGGCAAAGGCGAAAGAAATCAGGAGGTAAGGGACGCAGTAGTCAGAAACGGTGCAGTGTATCTTTGCGCAGTGGGTGGTGCAGGTGCACTTGCGGCTCACTGCATAAAAGAGTGCGAGATTATTGCATTTGAAGACCTTGGCTGTGAATCGGTTAAAAGACTTTATATAGCGGATTTTCCTCTGATTGTAGCAAACGACTGCAAGGGTGGAGATATTTTTTCGGAAGGCAGAAAGGAATATGCTCTGATTTAATGATTTTTGTTATGTAATTTTTAACAAATTTGAATGTTTAAATATGGTTGTATTGCTGTTTTATGTGAAAAGGTTATTTTTTTATAAAATATTACTTGACAAATTTGTAAATATCGTTTATTATAATGATGATGTGAAATTATTCACATTTCCTAATAAACTGTTTTTATAAAATAATCGTTGGTATCACCCATGCAGCTGATATATTTTTTCTTTTGCTCGGTATGTGAACGTCGTATTGTTTCGGGTTGTATTGCATTTTTGTGTGCACCTGGCAGTGACTGCATAAAAACAGACTGAAATACAAAATACTACAAGCGAGGTAAAAGAAAATGTACGAAGACAAGACATTAGTATGTAAGGAATGCAATAATGAATTTGTATTCACAGCAGGTGAGCAGGAATTTTATGCTGAAAAAGGTTTTGTAAATGAACCTCAGAGATGCAAGGCATGCAGAGACGCAAGAAAAAATGCTTCAAGAGCTGAAAGAGAAATGTTCACAGCTACTTGCGCATCATGCGGCGGCGAAGCAAAGGTTCCATTCAGACCAAGAGAAGATCGTGCGGTGTACTGCAGCGAATGTTTTGCAAAGATGAAGGAAGAAGCTTAATTTAAAGATTCTTATTATGTGCAGCCGTAAAAAGCTGCACTTTTATTTATAAGAAATATTATAACGGAGGAATTAAAAATGGCATACGAAGTTAATAAGAATACAATTATCGGTGATATTCTTGATAATGACAGCAGCTGTGCACCTTTCTTTCTTGAAATGGGAATGCATTGCCTGGGCTGTCCGTCAGCAAGAGGAGAAACTATTGCTGAGGCATGCGAAGTTCATGGAACAGATGCAGATGAGCTTGTTGCAAAGCTTAATAAATATTTTGCAGAGAAATAAAATAATTCGGGACTGTAAAAACAGTCCCTTCAGACTGTAGAAAAACCTAAATATTGATTTTCGTGCCGATTAAATCGGCAGATTTATATTACGAAGGCAGATAGTAAGGGGACGCTTTTTCTTGCAAAGCGTCCCCTCTTGAAAAACAGCCCACTGGGCTGTTTTGTCAATTCACCCCTCGTAAATGCGCCGCTGAGGCAAGGCATTTCGCCGTCTGCGGACGGCGATGAGTGGCGCTGCCCCTCAACCCCGCAAGCCTTTTCCCTAAGGGATGCAGAGCAGAAAAGGCTTGACCGAAACTTTTTAATTTGCAAATT
>SVNU01000190.1 GCA_015066715.1 Ruminococcus sp.
TAGCTCATCAAGCTTTGCAAGCTGCTGCTTGCGGTGGGTGATGATGGATTGGAGTTTGTCGAGAAATGAAACTATTTCAGCTTGTTTTTCATTATCTGGATAATTAATTTTTGTTTCTTTCAGCCATTTAAAATGCCTATTATATCCTGTATTCGGAATTTTCGCATTTTTCAAAGCATAAAATAGATATTTATAGTTTGCATTCTCAAGTTTAGATTTAAGCACCTTAACACCATCAGCACCAATGAAAAAAGGTTCATCAATATATTTTATTACTCTTGTATGGTCACCAAATATTATAGCTGGAACATCAGAAAACAAGCCGTTTTCTAAATCTGTATATCCTGCAATTTCTGATTGTCCTTGGTCTATTATAATATATTTGCCTTTTTCGTGATATTGGTCAGTTTTAATTTTTGTACAGTGTTTAGTACTATCAATGAATACTTCATCAAAAGATTTCATTTACATCACTCCAAACCCGAATTTATTGAACTTTCAGACGGTTTATAAGTATATATTTTATAGCATATATGAGTTATATTGAAACTAACATAATAATATGTGAAAACTTAATTTACTTGGAATATACCCTGTGTACAGAAAAATTACGTTTGTCTTAATATTTTTAAAAAATCCACAATTCTTACAATAAAGTCGTTGAAATTATTGTTGAAATATGGTATAATATACTGGAGTAAGTTTAAATATTAGGAGATATTATCATGATCACAGGTGAACTCAAAAATAAAATTGATGGAATATGGGATATTTTTTGGTCAAGCGGTATGACGAATCCTCTGACAGTTATTGAGCAGATTACATATCTTATGTTTATCAAGATACTTGACGATAATGAGTTAAAAAAAGAATCTAATGCGGCGGCTTTTGATATGCCTGTTGCAGACCCGATTTTTGACGAGGAACATCAATGCTGCCGTTGGCATGTATTCAAGCAATTTGAAACACAGGCTATGTTCGATAATATGAGAGATAAGGTTTTTCCATTTATTAAAGAAGGACTGCATGCCGGTAAGGATACTGCTTTTGCCAGGTATATGAAAGATGCTCTTTTCCTTGTTCCTACTCCAAGAGTACTTGAACGTGTAATCGCAGCACTCAACGATCTTGATTTGAACAATAAGGATATTATGGGTGATGTTTACGAATATCTGCTTTCACAGATGGCTACAAGCGGTACAAACGGACAATTCAGAACTCCACGTCATATTATTAAGATGATGGCTGAACTTATGCAGCCTACTTTAGAAGATACTATCTGTGACCCTGCTATGGGTTCCGCTGGATTTATTTGTGCGGCAGCGGCTTATATCAGCGAAAAGTATAAGACAGAGCTTATGAAAACCGAAAATAAAAAGCATTATACCACAACAATGTTTTCGGGCTTTGATACAGATCAGACTATGCTCCGCATCGGTGCAATGAATATGATGCTCCATGGTGTTGAAGCACCGAATATCAGCTGGCAGGATTCTCTTTCTGAGGATAATATCCACAGAGAAGAATATTCACTTATTATGGCAAATCCGCCTTTTACAGGCTCTCTTGACAAGGAAACTATCTCAAAAGACCTGCTTACGCTTACATCTACAAAGAAAACAGAACTTCTTTTCCTTTCATTGTTCCTGAAGGCTCTTAAAGTTGGCGGAAGATGTGCTTCAATTGTTCCTGACGGCGTTCTTTTTGGCTCAAGTAAAGCACATAAATCCATCCGTAAGGAAATTGTTGAAAACAACCGACTTGAAGCCGTTATTTCTATGCCAAGTGGTGTGTTCAAGCCTTATGCAGGTGTTTCTACTGCTATTGTGATATTTACAAAAACAGGCAGTGGCGGTACTGATAATGTATGGTTCTATGATATGAAAGCGGACGGTTTCAGTCTTGATGATAAGCGTTCACCGATTGAAAATAATGATATTCCTGATATTATTGAGCGTTTCCATAACCTTGACAATGAAAAAGACAGAGAACGCACTCAGCAGAGCTTTTTTGTACCGAAATCTGAAATCGCAGAAAACGACTATGACCTTTCCGTAAACAAATACAAAAAGGTTGAATATATTCCTGTTGAGTATCCGCCAACTGAGGAAATTATGGCAGAACTTGAAAGCCTTAATGCACAGATTGTTCAGGAAATGGCAGAGCTGAAAGAGATGCTCGCAAAATAAAATGAAAGGAAAACAAATCCGTACAAATTCGGGTTTGGAGGGATTGAAATTGGCAAAACTAATAGAATTAACAGGAAAAGCAATTTCGGGTGAATGGGGCGATGATGATGATACAGGAAATGGTATTCCTGTTTTAAGAACAACTAATTTTACCAATGATGGTATAATCAATTACGATAATGTTGTTACGAGAACTATTGGAAAAAGTAATATTGAAGAAAAATATCTTCGTAAGGGTGATATTATTATTGAAAAATCCGGAGGAAGCGATAAGCAACCGGTAGGTAGAGTTGTATATTTTGATGCTGAAGAAAACAAGTACCTATTTAACAATTTTACAGGATTATTGCGTATTAAAGATCATTCTATTTGTTATCCAAGATTTCTGTTCTATGTTTTATATTTCAATTACAAAATCGGTGGAACAATACCATTTCAAAATAAAACAACAGGTTTACATAATCTTAAAACTGATGACTATGTAAAAAAGGCTGAAATAACCCTATTACCTATTACAGAGCAGATGCAAATCGTCTCCACCCTCGACAAACTCCAATCAATCATCACCCACCGCAAGCAACAGCTTGAAAAGCTTGATGAACTC
>SVNU01000191.1 GCA_015066715.1 Ruminococcus sp.
AATCTAAAATTGTAAGCGGTCTTTATTTTGCAGGCGAGGTCATTGACGTTGACGCTTACACGGGAGGCTTTAACTTGCAGATAGCCTTTTCTACGGGGTATGCTGCGGGGGTAAATATGTGATTTTCATATAATTCTTAGGTGCAGAAACCGATGGCTCTGCTGCAACTGACTATGCAGTATTGTGTTATGGATACAAGAAAGATTCAAACTCATATTACCACAAAAAATCTATACAAAGGAGTTTTATCAATGAAAAAAGCACTTGCTGTAATATGCATCTTTGTTTTAACTGTCACAATGAATGGAATCAGTGTATTTGCAAATGGAAATAATACAACAGATAAAAAATACAATATTGATTTTCAGCTTTTTTCTGAAAGTGATGAAGCTGTAGTGTTTAATGAACATCGTGATGAAATTGCAGAATATTTCAACGATACGGTTTGCACGGCAAGAAAAGCTTCAGACGATAATACCTTGGAATTGTTTAATGTTGATGATATTGATTTTACGGATGACAAAAAAATCAGTTGTCTTAAAATAAACGATTCTTATTCTGATTACGCTCATAACGTTAAATATGATGAGTTTGTCAGCAATCTTGATTCTGCATATAATCATTGGTGCTTTTATATTACAAAAGGAGAGACAGAATATTCAGGAATGATATATCCGCCTTCGTATGTATCTCCCAACAGCATTCCGCTTTCGGGAATTGAAATTGACGGATACCATATTTATCTTATGATTGTACATAAAATACAAGACGGTGAAGCTCCAAGCGGAAACAGCCAGACAACATTAAAGGTAATAGACGGAAATTTACAGGAGCTGCTTACAAATGTTCAGGAGTCAAACGAAAATATTTCTGTTGTATTGACAGACCTGAATTATATTCATTCTGAATGTGCAGTCATTTTCGTTGATAATAAAGCCAAATACATATATTATGAAAAAATTACGATACCTTATGATTATTTGAATGAAAATACTCCCGAAGCATTGAAAAGTCTTGTAATATCCTTTGCTGAGGATAATTATGATAACTGTTACAAAAACAGTACAAAAGTAAAGAAGTTATATTCATATGATTCTATAATATCCCTGTTCAGTCTATGTGAGAAACACACGACTGCCTAATACAAATTAACAGGGAAATGTACATTTTCAATTCTTTAATTGGGTTTTATTTGATTTTTTCTGCTACGAGCCTTTTAGCTGTTTGAGTTTAAATAAGAATTACGGACTGCTGCAAAATTCTTTTTGCGGCAGTTTTTTGTGCGTGTTGTGCGGTAAAAAGTGCCGCTTGGGGTTTGGTATATTGCAATTCTGCGTGTCCTCTGTTATACTTAAAATATCTTAAGATAAAAGGAAAGCACAGCTATGAAATATACTGTTGAACAGATATTGCAGGGTGAGAATGAGCTTATTCTGCGGTACAGCCGCCATAACGGCGAGGTCGATGAGGTTCTCCGCTTTATGAATGACCCTCGTGGAAAGCTTACGGGACTGAGCGGCGGCGCTCGGAAGGTCATTGACAGAGGCAGTATTCTGTATGCGGAAAGCGTTGACAGAAAGACCTTTGTTTACACCGAGGATGATGTTCTGAGGGTCGAATTTACTCTGTCGGGTCTGGAGGAAATTCTGAGTACCGTTAACTTTTTCAGGTGCAGCAAGTCTATGATAATAAACATCGACAGGATAAGCGAACTGAAAAGCCTTGCTTCAAACAGGATAGAGGCGGTTATGACAAGCGGCGAGAAAATCATTATTTCCAGGACCTATGCTTCGGAGTTCAGAAGGATACTGAAAGGAGTGAGCGGCGATGAATAAGCTGAGGGACTTCCTTGAAAAGTACATCACCCGTAAAATAGGGGCTGAAATAAAATGCTGTCTGACCTTTCTGCTGATACTGTGCTATTACTGCGTTTACAGATGGGTATGCGGCTCTGAGGGTGCGGACATTATCCATATGCTTGAAATGCTCTGGGCGGCATATATCCTTGAATGGGTGCAGGTGCTAGTGCACTGCGATTTTGACGAGGTTGACAGGCTGGGGGCAAAGGAATTGACTCTCATACTTTCAGGCTCAGTGGTTTATGCTGTGTCGGGTCATCTGCTGGGCTGGTTTGACGGTAATACAGCTGTATGCGGCGGCTTCGGAGTATATATGATCGTCTGCTATCTGTGCACCTTCTGGGTATATGCTATAAAGCGTTCCATTGACGCAAAAATGCTTAACAGCGATCTGAAAAGATTCAAGGAAAGGGAAAACAGCAGCTTATACTAATCACCAATAAAACTATAGACAAAAAATCTTCGCATAATCCATATACGCAAGATTATGCTCGATTTTTTGTATAGTTTTTAATTGGTGCTTAGTATTATAATTTATGGGAGGTATTCTTATGCTTATTTTATTGGAAGGTATAGTAATGTGCTTTTGTCTGCTTATTGTCTGCGTGACAGGCATTTCAAAAGGTCCTGTGGGCTTGGTGGTGTTTTACGAGGACGATGTAAAGAAAAGAGTTGTGGAGCTGGGGCTTACCACAGAGGAAAGAATAAAACGGAATACAGCCCTTGCTTCTGCCGCTTTATTTATTCCTATGCTGATTTTTGTGCCTGCTATGGTGTACTTCATTAACGGTGCAAGGGGATTTTGGGATATGTTTTGGCAGATAACTGCAATATTATGGATTCAGGGACTGTTTGACAGGATATTTATTGACTGG
>SVNU01000041.1 GCA_015066715.1 Ruminococcus sp.
CGAGGGCGGTTGCTATCTTTAGAGCAATCGTGCATTGCTTCTTACCTTTTAAGCAATGCTGTGAATTGAAAAACAGCCCGGTGGGCTGTTTTGGGGGAGGGGACGCTTTGCAAGAAAAAGCGTCCCCTTACTATCTTTCCTCGTTATTTAAATCTGCCGATTTAATCGGCACAATAATCAAAAATGAGGTTTTTCTACAGTCTGAAGCGGTGGAAAATCCACCGCTTTTTATTACTTTCCTCTTTCTGCAATAATCTGCATCATTTCCCCGACATTTTTCATTCCGGAAACTTCTTTCATCTGAAAACGCATACGGAATTCATCCTCAACCGCTGCAATCAGATTGATATGCTCAAGGCTGTCCCAGTCATCAATATCCGCAGATGTTGTATTTGCATCCACACAAATGCTGTCATCATCAAAAACATCTCTGAATACGTCATTAAGTCTTTCAATAAGATTATCCATGTTATACCTCCACTGTAGTTTTTACATTTATGAATTTATTTTTATTTTCATATTCTTCTATACAAAGCTCCCAGACTGTATCCTCATTTTCATTTTCCGAAAGCTTTTCAAAACCAAAATCGCTGAAAAGATTTTTCACCATATTGTTCTTCTTTGTTTTGTAATAGTACCCTGCAAGCTTTTTTATTCCATTCTTACGGGCTTCACAAACAAAAGTATCAAGCATGGCATATTCCATATCTCTTTTAAGGACACGGCAGCTCATAAGCCATAAATCTATATGAAGCGTATCGCCGTCCTTCTTTCCGATAACAACTGAAACAATTCCATTATCACCAAACTTGTCCTCAAGTCTGCCGCATAAAGTAATATAATTCTCATCGGATGAAATTTCTTCAATCTCTGTCTGTGTGTATCTTCTTGTTGTAAGATTAAACTGATTGCTTTTATTTGTAAGTTGAGTAATTCTCTGCAGGTCAACCGGCTGAAACTTATCAATAACAGCTGTCATTTCAAGACTTTTAAGGTAATCGTCATAGTTTTCAAACTTCTTTATTACCTCTGCTCTCTGAGCATTTGCCTTATACATATCGTTTCTCTTGATGTCATCATCCGAAAAGGATGTTACTTCAAAAAATCCGTTTCTGTCAATTACCCTGATATAGTTTTCCGGTACATCCATAACAGGAGCGGCAATTCCCAGCTGTGCAGAAACAATTTCTCTTTCCGCAGGATTATCATCCACAAAGACAATGCTTTCAGGCAGTATTCCTATTTCCTGCGCCATCTGTGATATATTCATATCCTTTGGCTCCCAGTTTGCCTTGATGTTGATAAAATCCGCCGGACGCAAAGAGCCGTCAGGATGATTCAGACCGGCAACAGCATTTTCATAATCATTTTTTGAGGCAACTGTAAGCAGAATACCGATTTTCTGCTGTTGCTTTACATAATTCTGAAACGCAAGGTATCCTTCGGCTGTTGCTGTTTCATGTCCGATTTCTATACCGTCAACTCCGTCATCACCGACTACCCCGCCCCATAAGGTATTGTCAAGGTCAAGGGCAAGTGCTTTTTTGTTTTTACCGAAAACAGACTTTACAATATTTGAAATATTATGTGCAAGCTCCGGAACAAAACAAGGATTAACGGAATATTTGTACATATACCAGTATGCAGGGTCTGACCATTTATCAAGTCCGCAGCACGCTGAGATATAGTTTATATCGTTAATATAGAAATTCTGATGTTCCCTTGCGTACTCATAGAATTTCATATTAAGACGTGTAACAAAATTTACAAGTCCGTGAATATCCCATGCGTCCCTGTTGCCTAAAACTCTGTATGAAGGCATTTCAAAATTGTTCTGAATTACAGGGCATGAATATTTTTCAGAAATACTTTCCCACATCTGACGAAAACGTCCGAACTGCTTTTCAAGAAGTATATCCATTTCATCGGCAGACATACCCATATCAAAATCATATTCGGTAATATTTCTTACAGATGTGTGAATATACACTATATCAGGAGCAAATTCAGCAAGCTCCTGATTCGGAAAAACTGCATCCTCCCAGTATTTATTGTACTCTGAGCTGTAAAACTCACATTCAATGCCTGCATCAAGCATGAAAATATCAAGCATTGAAACAATATCATTTGTTGTTGAACCGCCCAAAACAGCTATTTTCTTTTTTATTCTCTGTGTTTTGTCAGACAGAAGCTGACGCTTTATTTTTTTTCTGTTTTTAAGAAGAAATGCGCTGTCAAACGGATATAATAGTTCCTTCAATTTATTCTCCTTTAAATAATGTTTTACTGCGTTCTTATTTCCTCAATGCACTCAAAGTTGCTTCCTGTTGCGCTGAAGGTATTCATAGCAAACAGCAGATCAGTAACACCGTTTTCTTTAAGATAGTTTACTGCATTGACTTCAAAATATCTCATATCAATAACGAAAATTTCTTCAAAAGAGCTTGTCAGGCACGGAATAAGAGCATTACCGTAGCTGTCCTTGATTACAGCAAGCTTTCTTCCGTTCTTAACCTCTGTTGTTACATGTGTTACAACATCGTCAGTACCGATAAATACACAGTACCAGCTTGTCGGGTCAATATTGTCAATACTTACGACAAGATTTCCGTCCCAGCTTTCGGATAAATCAGGTGTAAAGAATTCTGAAGTGTAGCTGCATTTCGGAATGTAGTAAATAAACTGCTCCGGATTATCCTTCAGGTCAGTGTCACCGGTATAACCATAAAGAGTACCTACATAGCCATCCTTTACAACCTTTTCATACTTGCTTAAATCTGCAAAAGGAACATCTGCTGTTTTTGCAAATTCCTCTGCCGCATAAAATGCACCAAGCTGTGACCAGTGGTGGTCGGTATTCTGATATATCTTTTCATCCTTGTGCTTATCAAGTGCGCCCCATGCGTCAACAGGAATAACACCCTCAAGATTTTCATTGATATGTTCAATATTATCCTTTTCGCTGGCTGTCATATCAGAATACTTTGTAGGAAGATAATATGAAACCGGTGTCGGACATACCATTGAATAAACATTTACGCTGTCACCAAGGTCAGCCTTGAAGTTGCTTACATATTCTGCATAAAGCTCACCGTTAGGATAATTTCCGCCGTAAAGCATGATACCACGGTTATTGTATACCAGAATACTGTTACTGATTTCACCCTCGATATTTGGGTCATCAAGCGGATTGTCTTCCTTTTCCGTTACAGTTGTCTGTGATACCGTTACAGAACTTGTTTTACCTGTCACTGCATTTCCGGCAGTTGTTATAGCTCTGGTTTCAGCCGGTTTTGTTTCAGTAGTCTGCTTATTTAATATAGTACCGTGAATTTTAACCTCGCTTGAAGCAATTCCAAAGTGGTCCTTAATCTTTGCAACCCAGTGCTTAAAGGTTTCTCTGCCCGGAACAGTATCATTATAATAAAGCTCCACGCCGGCAGTATACTCGCCTGAAAAATAATCTCCCACTGTAAAGGACGGCATCTTTGCAAGAGTTCTGTTTTCCGTTTCGGAAATTTCCGGTCTGTCAAGAATAAGAAAGCAAACAGAAACTGTCATAAGTGTAATCACAAAAATCACAACAGCCGTTGCATTGATAACACTTAAAATATATTTTTTCTTCAGTTCATTGAATTTTCTGGTTCTGATGTCAGAAGGTGATTCTGTTATATTGTCGTTATATTCCATTTTTTCGCCTCCTTAAAATCTGAAATACAGGAACGGATTGTTTGTTGCGTCAACAAGCATAACACTGCATAAAAGCAGAAGTGCAATATTTGTTACGATTTTAACAGACGAAACCGTATATAAAAGAGCATTTTTCTTTTGTGCATAATCTGAAACTACCTTTGCAATCGGGAAGCAGCATATCACTGCAAGGATCAACAGATAAACATTGTTTGTAAAGGTAAGCTTTGTAAATTCGTCAATTAACGCATTTGAATTCAGACCTATTAAATTCTTGAAGAAATCGCCGAGCTGCGAAAAATCCTCAAAATAGAAAATACCAAAACCAATGATAATAACAATCTTGTTGTAAATATGACGAATGACAATCGGAATCTTTTTCATCCTCTTTTTACCGATAAGCATTTCAATGAAAATAAATGCTCCGAAATAAAGTCCCCATATAATATAGTTCCAGCTTGCACCGTGCCAGAGACCTGTACAGAACCATACAAGGAATAATCCGCCGTATTTTCTGCGTTTTCCGAAAATAGGAATGTAAAGAAGGTAGTCACGGAAGAATGAACCGAGAGAAATATGCCATCTCTGCCAGAATTCGGATACATCCTTACAAATGAACGGATATTTGAAGTTTTCATCAAAATGGAAGCCGAATACTCTACCAAGTCCTATAGCCATATCCGAGTATCCTGAAAAGTCGAAATAAATCTGCATTGCGTAAGCTATTACCGCAAACCATGTTCCGATAACGGACAGTTCACTGACATTACCCTTGAAAAAGGAATCAACAACAGTGCTGAGATTGTTGGCTATAAGAACCTTCTTTGCAAGGCCTACGGAAAATCTTGAAAATCCCTCTGCTATATCTGTAATAGTAGTATGGCGTTCATTTATTTCAGCCTCAATTGTACTGTATCTTACAATCGGACCTGCAACAAGCTGAGGGAACAGTGATACGTACATGAGAAATTTATAAAAGCTTTTCTGAACCTTAACCTTTTCCCAGTGACAGTCAACCATGTAAGAAATAATCTGGAAGGTATAAAAGCTTATACCAATCGGAAGCTTTATATCCGGAACAGGAATATCAAACGGAAGAATCACGTTAAGATTTTCCACTATAAATCCGCTGTATTTGAAAATACCAAGCATGGCAAGGTCATATACAACAGCAGCAGTAACTGCAATTTTTGCCCCTCGCCCTCCCCTGTACTTTCTGATAAGAAGCGCCAGCAGGTAGTTTACTATCGTACTGAATATCAGTAAGAAAACAAAAAGCGGCTCTCCCCATGCATAAAAAATCAGTGAAAAAACAATGAGTACAATATTTCTGTATTTTAGCTTTTTAAAAGCCGCATAGCATATCAGACAAAGCGGCAAAAAAACATACAGAAAAAACAAACTTGAAAATACCATTTTCCATCTCCAATACATTTTTTCTACACACAAACCTGTAACCAGACCGGTCGCCGAATAACCTATAATATCCGATTTTTTTTGTAATTTCCGGATATTTTAATAGTCTTTTACAGATTTTCATATCATACAGGTACATTTGTATAAATTTTGTTAATTATAATACATTTCATAAATATGTTTTTTTAAAAAATACTGCATAAGCTATCATAATGCAATCCAAAATCCAACAAATTTCGACATTTTACCTATAAAAAATTACTTTATTATTATACAACATATTTTCTTTGGTTGCAATAGGTTAAAACAAATTTCACAGTTTGCATAAAAAGATACCATTTTTAAAATAAAAAGGGGTAACAAATGTCACCCCGTCAAATACATCATTTATTTTTTGTTGATTTCAGCTATATTATTTATCTGTACCCGAAATATTCTTTTCCTTAACAGCTTCGGTAACACCAGCCGCAAGACCAGCAATTCCCTGAAGCTCGCTTGGAATAATAATCTTTGTAGCCTTTCCGTCAGCAACAGACGGGAACATTTCAATAGCCTTGTATTTGAGCACTCCCTCTGTCGGATTTGCCTGATTAAGTCTTTCAAGTGCCTGCGCCTTGGCATTCTGGACATTTATGATAGCTTCAGCGTCACCCTCTGACTCAAGTCTTTTCTTTTCCTTGACAGCTTCTGCTCTTAAAAGCATAGCTTCCTTTTCAGCCTCTGCCTTTAAAATTTCAGTTTCCTTTGCAGCCTGCGCACGAAGAATCTGCGATTCTTTTTCACCTTCCGCAACAAGAATCTTCGACTTCTTTTCACCTTCCGCAAGAAGAATCTTTTCACGGCTGTCACGTTCTGCCTTCATCTGCTTTTCCATTGATTCCTGAATTTCTCTTGGCGGGAGAATATTTTTAAGTTCAACACGGATAACCTTGATACCCCATCTGTCAGTCGCTTCATCAAGGATTGTTGTTATCTGCTCGTTAATGCTGTCACGGGATGTAAGTGTTTCGTCAAGCACCATTGAACCGATTATGTTACGAAGTGTAGTTGCTGTGAGATTTTCCATAGCTGCCATAGGTCTTTCAACGCCGTATGAATACTGCTTTGCATCAGTAACCTGAAAGAATACAACAGTATCAATCTGCATTGAAACGTTATCCTTTGTGATTACCTGCCATGGCTGAAAATCAATAACCTGTTCCTTAATTGACACCTTCTTTGAAATTTTATCAAGAAAAGGAATGAGAAAATGCACACCTGTTGTCCACTGAGCATAGAATGCGCCAAGTCTCTCAACTATGTACACCTGCGCCTGAGGTACAATTTTAATTCTTGAGATAATTACAAGAATAACAAAAATAATAAGACCAATAACAATAATAGTTCCTAATTCCATTTTTTCCTCCATAATCAATTGTTGATTTTTTCTTTGCAGAGCATTACTATAAGCTTGCTCCCCTTTACTTCCGAAACCCTGACAATGCTGTCTTTGGCTATTACGGTGTCATCCTCCGAAACAGCCTTCCAGTCAACACCGCTGAGCCTTACTCTGCCCTTGTCAATGCTGTTGTTTATTTCTTCAATGACAACAGCCGTTTTTCCTATGTCAAGCTCCATGTTTGTCGGCTGCGTATTGTCAACTCTGAACTTTTTCAGAATCGGACGTGTAGCAACAAGAAGAAGTACAGAAACAGCCACAAAAACAATAAGCTGAACCCATAGCTCGACATCAAAGAATGAAACCACAAATGCTGCCGCAGCACCTGCTGCAAACCAGATTGAGACAAGCTGCATACTCAGAAGCTCCGCAACAACCATAACAGCAAAAACGATTCCCCACACTATGAGATCGACATACATATTGTGCATCTCCTTTCATTATTTCCCGAAAACGCCCCGTCACTCCGGACAGGGCGTATTTTCCCCGGTACAGGTTTTTAAACTTCAAAACCCGACACTATTATATTATCACATTAATTCAAAAAATACAACAGAAAAATTATATTTTTTTAAAATCCAATAAATTCTCTGACAAGAGATGTTTTCGGAATGTTCTGTTTTGACATTGACGGGAAAAATTCAAAAAATGTCATAAGCTTTTTATAAAGTTCATTTTCAGTAAATTTATCCGATTCATCTTTAAGCTTGTCATAAAGATAGGCTCTGTACGCAGGCGCTTCATAAGCCATAAATGTATCTATCTGGAAATTCGCCCTGTGCTTGAACGGCAGAATATATTTATCCTCTCCCTTTGAAACGCTCTCAAAGAAATGGAAAATCGCTTCAAAATCCCTGCCTCTGAACAGATTATCCCTGCAAAGACGTCGCATAAGCCTTATAGCTCTCGGATGCAGAAGCTTTCCGTTGTCTGCCTTCAGACGTGTACGTACACTTACATAGACACACCATGCAAAGCTGTTTTCCCCTGTAACAAGAGGATTAAGCGCATGAATACCTTCCATAATCACAATTGAATCAGGTTCACGCTTAAAGGGTACATACCCGCCTCTCGCCTGCTTTTTGAAGTCAAATACAGGCATTTCAAAATCCTTGCATTCATTCAGCAGATTTATATGCTCCTGCAAAAGCTCAAGGTCAGTACAGTACGGCGATTCAAGGTCAATATTTCCGTTTTCATCAAGCGGCATATCAGGAGAATCGTTCGACTTGAAATAATTATCCAGTGAAACAACGCTGCTTCTGCAGCCGTATTCCTCCATGAGAAGCCTTGAAAGCTCATTTGCAGTGGAAGTCTTTCCCGAACCCGAAGGCCCTGATATAAGTACAATAGGACGTGTTTCCCTGTTTTCATATACCGCCCCACTTACCTCTTTCAGCTGATTGTAATAATTTTCCTCTGAACTTCTGATAAGTTCAAGCTCATTTTGTGTCACTTCGTTTTTAAGGTAGTTTGTTCTGATGTATTTCATATATAAGCCCCCTTTGTACTGAATATAGATTATCTGAAATAATCTTTATTCAATTATAACATATTATTATTCTTTTTTCAACAACACTTTAGTGGATTTGTCTATTTTTACCAATAGCAAAATAACCAATTTTACCGCTTGAATTTATGTTATTTTTCACAAAACTGGTTATTTTGACAATATTACTATATACTTTCGACAAAAAAAATGATATAATGTAATATAGGAATGACTTAACGAAAGGAATGTATAAAATGTTTTTCCAAAAAGATGCCGAAACCATGCCAAGAGAAAAGATTGAAGAAATTCAGCTTGAAAGACTCAAATGGCTGGTTGACTACTGCGACAAGAATGTACCGTTCTATCACAACAGACTTGAAAAGGCAGGTGTAACTGCCGATAAAATCAAAACTATTGATGATATTCAGTACATACCATACACAACCAAGGAGGATATCCGTGACAACTATCCGTTCGGACTTTTCGGACAGCCTCTGAAAAAAATCGTAAGAATACACGCTTCCAGCGGTACAACAGGAAAGCCGACAGTTGTAGGCTACACAAAAAACGACCTTGAAAACTGGAGCGACTGCATGGCAAGGCTTTGTATGGCTGCCGGCGCAACTGACGAAGATATAGTACAGATAGCATTCGGATACGGTCTTTTCACCGGTGCACTCGGACTCCATTACGGACTTGAAAAAATCGGTGCAACAGTTGTCCCGACTTCAAGCGGAAATACTGAAAAACAGATTATGCTTATGCAGGATTTTCAGACTACCGCCCTTGTTGCTACTCCTTCATATGCACAGTTCATCGGAGAAACAGCCAAGGAAATGGGCGTTCTTGACAAAATCAATCTGCGTCTCGGACTGTTCGGTTCTGAAGGCTGTACGGAAGAAATGAGAGGTCAGATTGAAAAGACTCTCAATCTCTTTGCAACAGACAATTACGGAATGAGTGAGCTTATGGGACCGGGTGTTTCAGGCGAATGCTCTCACAGATGCGGTATGCATATAAATGAAGACCATTTCCTCGCCGAAATTATCAATCCAGCAACTCTTGAAGTTCTTCCTAAGGGTTCACAGGGTGAGCTTGTTATTACAACCCTTACAAAGGAAGGTATCCCGATGCTCCGTTACAGAACAAAGGATATTACACAGATAGATTACAGCCCGTGCAAATGCGGAAGAACCTTTGCAAGAATGGCTAAAATCATGGGCAGAACAGATGATATGCTCAAAATCAGAGGGGTTAATGTTTTCCCGTCACAGATTGAAAGCGTACTTATGGGATTTGAACAGATTGCACCACACTATCAGCTTGTAGTTACACGAGCAAACTTCTCTGACCACCTTGAAGTCAAGGTTGAGCTTGCTGATGGTTCACTCCTTGAAAATTATGCAGGTCTTGAAACCTTACGAAACTCAATCCACCATAACCTCAAGACAGTTCTTGGTATCGACACGAAGGTTTCTCTTGTTGAACATAAATCCCTTGAGAGATTCCAGGGCAAGGCAAAGAGAATAGTTGACCTCAGAGACAATAAATAATGAAACAGCTTTATATAACCGACCTTGACGGTACATTTATAGACAGCAATGCACAGGTTTCAGATATTTCCTCTGAAATAATCAATAAGGTAACACATGCCGGCGGATTCTTTACCTTCGCTACTGCAAGGACTGCTTCTTCGGCTGTGCAGATTATGAAAAATGTAAATGTCAATGTTCCGTGTATACTTATGAATGGTGTAAGCATATATAATATCAGGGAAAAGAAATATATTAAAAATGAGTATTTTTCTCCGCAGGCTGCACTTAACACAGTCCGTATCTTTGAAGAATGCAGTGTTATACCGTTTCTTTATAACATAGAAAACGATATTCTCTATACATATTACTGCGGCTTCAACTGCAAGGAAATGGAAGACTTTTTCATGATGCGCGGCAATATGCCTGACAGACCATTCAGAAAATGCAGCCGGCTTTCAGATGCAGCATGTGACAGGACAGTTTATTTTTCCGTGCAGGGTTCATATGAAAATCTCCTGCCGGTCGCAAAAAGACTTGACGGATTAACAGATGTCAGCTATGCATTTTACAGGGATGTCTATAATACACACATATGGTTTCTGGAAGTTTTTTCATCAAAAGCCTCCAAGTCAAACGGTGTGAAATTTCTTAAAGAATATGGCGGTTTTGACTATATTACCTGCTTTGGTGACAATCTTAACGACCTGCCGATGTTTGAGGTAAGCGACAGGAAAATTGCCGTTTCAAATGCAAAAAATGAAGTTTTATCCGCAGCTGACCAGATTATCGGAAGCAATAACGAGAATTCAGTTGCACAATGGATATACAATAATTATAATACATACGAAGGGAATAAAACAAATGAATAAATTAATGCTTGGCAACGAAGCCTTTGCAAGAGGTTTATATGAAGGCGGATGTAAGCTGATTTCAAGCTATCCCGGTACGCCTTCCACAGAAATTACGGAATATGCCGCAAAATACGACGAAATGTATGCAGAATGGGCACCTAATGAAAAGGTTGCTATGGAAACAGCAATCGGTGCATCAATTGCCGGTGCCAGAAGCTTTTGCGGTATGAAGCATGTTGGTCTCAATGTTGCAGCCGACCCGCTCTACACTGCCGCTTACACCGGTGTCACAGGCGGACTTGTTATCGCTGTTGCAGACGACCCGGGAATGCATTCTTCACAGAATGAACAGGACAGCCGTCACCATGCTATTGCAGCAAAGGTTCCTATGCTTGAACCATCTGATTCAGGTGAATGCCGTGATTATGTAAAACAGGCATTTGACCTTTCAGAGCAGTTTGACACTCCTGTTATTGTAAGACTTTCAACAAGAGTTGCACATTCACAGAGCAGCCTTGAGCTTTATGACAGACAGGAAGCAGCTGTAAAGCCTTATGAAAAAAATCCGCAGAAATACGTAATGATGCCGGCTTTTGCAAGAGGCAGACATGTTGTTGTTGAGGAGAGAACAAAGAAGCTTATTGAATTTGCTGAGACCTCACCTCTTAACAGCGTTGAGCTTAACAACACAAAAATCGGTGTTATCACAAGCGGTGTTGCTTACCAGTATGCAAGAGAAGCTCTTGGCGACAGTGCATCATATTTAAAGCTCGGCATGGTAAATCCTCTGCCGGTAAAGCTTATCAGGGATTTTGCAGAAAAGTTTGAAACAGTTTACGTAATCGAAGAACTAGATGATATTATTGAAACACACTGCAAAAAGAACGGCATAAATGTAACAGGTAAGGAAATCTTCGGGTTTATCGGCGAGCTTTCACAGTCAATTATTGCCGAAAAGCTTCTCGGAAAGAAGAATGAATTTGCAGAATTCTCAGAACCTGTTCCTGTAAGACCGCCTGTAATGTGTGCAGGATGTCCACACAGAGGTCTTTTCTACTCCCTTTCAAAAAATAAAATTACAGTTTCCGGTGATATTGGCTGTTACACCCTCGGCGCTGCCGCACCGCTTAATTCAATGGATTCGACAATTTGTATGGGTGCATCTATTTCCGCACTTCACGGCATGAACAAAATCCGTGGCGAAGAAGGTGAAAAGAAAAGTGTTGCCGTTATCGGTGATTCAACATTCATGCACAGTGGTATAACAAGCCTCATCAATATTTCATACAATGCCACAAATTCTACTGTTATTATTCTTGACAACTCAATTACCGGTATGACAGGTCATCAGCAGAACCCTACAACAGGAATGAACCTCAAGGGTGACCCTGCTGCCAAGGTTTCTATCGAAGCTGTCTGTCATGCGATTGGTATTGAAAGAGTAAGAGTTGTTGACCCTTACAATATGGCTGAAACAGAAGCCGCAATACTGGAAGAACTCAATATTCCGCAGCCTTCCGTAATAATCTCAAGACGTCCATGCGCACTTCTTAAAACTGTAAAGCATAAGCCTGCGCTTAAAGTAAATAACGATAAGTGCAAATCATGTAAAATGTGTCTTAAAATCGGATGTCCTGCAATTTCCATCAGAGACGGCAAGGCTATGATTGAAGCAACACAGTGCGTAGGATGCGGAATCTGTACAGAAATGTGCAAATTTGACGCTATTGCAGAATAAGGAGGACTAAACAATGGAAACTAAATCAATTATGATAGTAGGTGTGGGCGGACAAGGAAGTCTGCTTGCTTCAAGAATTATAGGTAATGTTCTCCTTTCACAGGGATACGATGTTAAGGTAAGCGAAGTACACGGTATGTCACAGCGTGGCGGTTCGGTTGTTACTTACGTAAAATATGGCGACAAGGTTTACTCCCCTGTCGTTGAAAAAGGAGAAGCAGACATTATCGTTTCCTTTGAGCTTCTTGAAGCTGCAAGATGGCTCTCCTACCTCAAAAAAGGCGGACATCTCATAACCTCAAATCAGCAGCTTGACCCTATGCCTGTTATTACAGGAGTTGCAAAATATCCTGAAAACATAGTACAGAAGCTTTCAGAGCTGGGTGCTGACGTTATTTCCGCTGACGCTGTCGCTCTTGCCGAAAAAGCCGGCAGTGCAAAGGCTTCAAACGTTGTACTTATGGGACTTATCGCTTCAAAGATGGATTTTGACGATGAAGTCTGGATAAACGCAATTAAACAGTGTGTTCCCGAGAAATTCTTAGAGCTTAATCTTAAAGCTTTTGAACTCGGAAAAGAAATAAAATAAATCTGGAGGATTCCAATGGAAAATTACTGGGACAAAAATATGGAGTGCGCCACTCATGCCGAAATGAAAGCACTCCAGAGCTTCAGACTTTCACAGACTGTAAGACATGTCTATGAAAATGTTGCACCATACCGAAAAAAAATGGAGGAAATGGGTGTAACACCGGAGGACATAAAAAGTGTTGAAGATCTGAAAAAACTTCCGTTTACACTCAAGCAGGATTTAAGAGACAACTACCCATACGGACTTTTGCTGTTCCTATGGAAGAAGTTGTAAGACTTCATGCTTCAAGTGGTACAACAGGTAAGCAGATTGTAGTCGGCTACACTGAAAAAGACCTTGACACATGGGCTGAATGCTGCGCAAGAGCGCTTACAGCAGCAGGCGCTACAAAGCACGATTTTATGCATGTTTCCTACGGCTACGGTCTTTTTACAGGCGGCTTTGGTCTGCACGGCGGTGCCGAAAAAATCGGCATGACTATAATCCCTGTTTCCACAGGCAACACACAGCGTCAGATTAACATTATCAAGGACTTTGGTTCAACATACATCTGCTGTACTCCGTCCTACGCTCTTTATCTTGCCGAAACTATGCAGGAAATGGGTATTTCAAAGGACGAAATCAAGCTTAAAGCAGGTCTTTTCGGTGCTGAACCATGGACAGAGGAAATGCGTCAGGAAATCGAGAGCAAGCTTGGACTGAAAGCACTTGACATTTACGGTCTGACAGAAATCATCGGACCAGGTGTTGCATTTGAATGCAGTGAACAGGGCGGAATGCATATCAATGAAGACCACTTTATCGTTGAAACAATTGACCCTGATACAGGTGAAGTACTTCCGGAAGGTTCACAGGGTGAAATCGTATTTACATGTATCACAAAGGAAGCGTTCCCTGTTATCAGATACAGAACAAGAGATATTGGTATCTTAAAGCGTGAAAAATGTTCATGCGGAAGAACTCTCGTAAAGATGATGAAGCCTATGGGACGTTCTGATGATATGCTTATCATCAGGGGTGTAAATGTATTCCCTTCACAGGTTGAAAGCGTTCTGCTCCAGCTTGGCAATACAGCACCTTACTACCAGCTCATCGTTGACAGAGTGAATAATACAGATACACTTGAAATTCAGGTTGAAATTTCTCCTGACATGTTCTCTGATACAGTAAAAAGTCTTGAGGACCATGAAAAAGCCATTAAATCAGCCGTTGAATCCACTCTTGGAATTTCAGCTCATATCAGACTTGTTGAACCAAAGTCAATTCCACGTACTGAGGGCAAGGCTGTAAGAGTTGTTGATAAACGTAAAAAAGGTTAAACCAAAGGAGGTATTCTATGTATCTTATCAAGCAGATTTCTATTTTCGTTGAAAATAAACCCGGCAGACTCAAAGCAATGACAAACATCCTGAAAGAAAACAATATCGATATCCGTGCACTTTCAATCGCAGATACAAAGGATTTCGGTATACTCCGTCTTATAGTAAATGACCCTGACAAGACATGTGAGGTTCTCAAGAATGCAGAATGCACTGTAACAATCACAGAGGTTCTGGCAGTTGGTCTTGAAGATAAACCGGGTGGATTATCAGTTGTTATGGATACACTTTTTGAAAACTCAATAAGTGTTGAATATATGTATGCTTTTTTCAGCAAGCTTGAAGGTCAGGCGTCGGTAATTCTAAGAGTTAACGACAACAAGATGGCCGCTGACGTTCTTAAAAATGCCAATATCAAGCTTCTTACAAGCGAAGAAATTTATAATATGTAATGGAGGTTAAATATGGGAGTATTTGACAAAATCGGTAACGTTGTTGACGGTGCCAGCAGAAGTATTAACGAAAAGACAAAGAACATGTCTGACACAAGTAATCTTAAAAGAAAGATTCTTTATGAGGAAGAAAGAATTCTTGAAATTTTTCAGGAAATAGGCAAGGTATATTACAAAACACCTGAAAACGTTGATGAACTCAAGCTTCTTGTAGATGATATTGACACAAGAAAAAGAAGAATCAAAAAAATGCGTTTTGAACTTCAGACAAAGAACGGCTTTAAGATTTGTCCTAACTGTCAGGCAGAGGTTCAGGAAAAGTTCATGTTCTGCGGTGTATGCGGTGCAAAGCTTCCGTCAGGCGATGAAGATTTTGATTAATTAAAGCATAACAAAAAGGGGCTGTTTCTACAGCCCCTCAGACTGTAGAAAAACCTCATTTTTGATTATTGTGCCGATTAAATCGGCAGATTTAAATAACTTGGAAAGATAGTAAGGGGACGCTTTTTCTTGCAAAGCGTCCCCTCTTGAAAAACAGCCCACTGGGCTGTTTTGTCAATTCACCCCTCGTAAATGCGCCACTTAGGCAAGGTGCTTCGCCGTCTGCGGACGGCGACGAGTGGCGCTGCCCCTCGACCCCGCAAGCCTTTGAAAAGGCTTGACCGAAACTTTCAAATTTGAAAAAATTCTTATAGAAAAAGTTCAAGGGTCGGTTAATTATCGACCCCTTGAAATATTGATTGTCAGCCTCCGAGTCTTATCATTTCATCAATGCAGACTCTGGCTTTTTTTATAAGTTCATCATCCATTTGTATTTCAAATCCCTTGCCATTATCTAAGTTAAGAAGCGTTTTGTATACATCCATAAGTGTTGTAAGCTTCATGTTAGGACATAGGATTTTCTTGGAAAGATTGTAAAATTCCTTGTCCGGACATTCATACTGCAAATGCTCTGTAATGCTGATTTCCGTACCTATTATAAATTCCTTTGCTTCCGATTCTCTTGCAAACTTCATAATTCCGGATGTTGAACCGACATAATCAGCTGCCTGTGCAATTTCAGGACGGCACTCAGGATGAACAAGCACCAGCGCATCAGGATGACGTTTTTTTACTGCTTCTAGGTCAGCCATGGTAACAGATGCGTGTACAGGACAGCCGCCCTGCAGAAGCTTTATGTCCTTATCCGGAAGCTGTTTCTGAACGTAACTGCCCAGATTGCAGTCAGGAATAAAGAGAATCTTGTTGTTTTCGATTTGTCTGCATATTTTTACAGCTGTTGCCGATGTTACACATACATCACATACTGTTTTAAGTGCAGCGGTTGTATTTATATAAGCAACAACAGTACGGTCAGGTTCTTTTTCTTTAAGCTGCTGAATCATTTCAGGCTCCATTTGTTCTGCCATAGGACAGCCAGCATTTTCGTTTGCAAGGAATACACGCTTTTGAGGAGAGAGCATTTTAACGGTTTCTGCCATGAAATGAACACCGCACATAATGAATGCATCACAGTCATGCTTTGTTGCTGCAACACTTAAAGCATATGAATCTCCCGTTTCATCTGCAATTTCCACTATTTCCTTTGCCTGATAGGAATGAGCGAGGATTACAGCATTTTTTTCTTTTTTGAGCTGTAAAATTTTCTTTTGAATATCTGAAATCATAATTTACTCCTTTATATTATTATCTTTATTGTTTTTTTCGGATTTTTTGAATTTAATATCCTTTAAATGTTTTTTTGAAGGTTTTGAAAATTTGAAGGACGAAAGCTTAATGATAGGCTCTGTTCTCTCATGACGATATTCAGCCGTTTCCACAGGAAGCTTTTTTTTGCCAAGCCGTGTTTCCACAGCTTCCTTTACAAGACCATATATTACAGCAAATACAGGTACAAAAATAATTATTCCCGCAAAACCGAACAAGCCGCCGCCAAGGAATATTGCAAACATAATCCAGAATGGTGAAAGCCCCAGTGTATTGCCGATAATTTTTGGTGCAATGATATTTCCGTCTACCTGCTGAAGTACCAGTATAAATATTATAAAAATGATTGCCTTGTTCGGATTTGTAAGAAGGATAAGCAGCGCAGATGGTACAGCGCCGATTATCGGGCCGAATACCGGTACCATGTTTGTAACGCCCAGAATAATACTGATAAGAACGGCAAAACTGCCAAGCCCCATAATATTGAGGGCGATAAATGCGATTATTCCAATTGCAAGAGAATCGATAGCCATTCCGGTAAAGTAATGGATGAAAGTTTCATTTGTACGGGATGCCACTTTAAGGATTGCATTTCTTTTTTTCTCGCTGAAAACTGTATGGACAATTTTACTCATCTGAGCAAGATAAGTTTCCTTGTTGTAAAGAAGGTATACCGAAACAAAAAATCCGAGTATGCAGTCTTTGAATCCCATGATAAACGCCCATGCACTGTCAGTGATTTTTAAAATCAGATCATTGTTTTTGAACAGCTCATCAAGCATAGGTTCAATCTTTTTGGCGCTGGTAAGAATAACGTCCTGAATATCGCTGAATTCTATATTAAAATACTCCGAAAGCTCTGGCTTCCATTCAATAAGTCTGTTGATAATATCTGTAATTGATTTCTGAAGATTGTTAAGGTATACAGGAAGCGTACGGAAAAAATCCGTAACAGTATCCTTTATTTCCGGTATAATTGCAACAATCAGTGCGGTTATGACTCCGAGAAAGAGTATCAACGATGTGGCAATAGCAAGAGAGCGGGTCAAAGAACTTCTGTCCTTCTTTTTGCACAGCCATTTTTTATAGTGTCTCTCACAGAAAATCATAAAGGGGTTTAAAATATATGCTATGCATATACCCCATATAACGGGAGAAAGAACGGATATTATTTTTTTTCCATAGCTGATAAATGTATTGTATTTAAAAACAAGTGCTGCAAGCAGCAGGCATATTGCAAAAACAATAATGCAATATATAGCAGCTGTTGTATACTTGGGATTGAATTTGAATTTCATTTCACTCTCCATGACATATAAATAGTGTTTCTTTAATTATACATCATTTACAGACATAATGTCAATAGAAAGCGGATGTCTTTATCATTACCTTAAATTAATGAAAAAACACTTGATTTTTTTTATAAAATTTGGATTGCTTTGCTATTGATTATAGTGTCTGTAAATGTTATAATAATTGTGTAGAAAAAATATAAAATTCAAGGAGAAAAAATTGAAGAAACCTTTTGCTTTGACTGCCTTGCTGATGGCTCTTTCTGTCATGCTTACAGGCTGTGAAAAAACTGAGTCCGACGGCTCAAATTATTCTTTTGACTACGCAATGGTAGGGCATCCCGAAAGTCTTGACCCGCAGTTTGCTGTCGATGAATGCTCACTTACCGTTATAGGAAATATATATACAGGTCTTGTTGAAACTGATGAAAGCGGAACAATCAAAAATGCCGCTGCTCTTGATTATACCGTTTCGGAGGACGGACTTACCTATTCATTCCGACTTCGTGACAACTGCTACTGGTTTTACGATGAGGATAAGGATGAAACCGTTTCCGATGATGAATGCAAACCGGTAACTGCATATGACTTTGAATTTGCCTTCAGACGTATTTTTAATCCGGAAACATGCTCACCCCACAGGGAAAAATATTTATGTCTGAAAAATGCACAGAGTATTATAAACGGCAATACCGATTATACACAGATAGGAGTACATGCATTAAGTGATACAGAGCTTGTATTTGAGCTTGATTATGAATGTGGGGATTTTCTGAACCTGCTTTCACTTACACCTGCAATGCCGTGTAATGAAGAATTTTTTTACAGTACAAAGGGCAGATATGGGCTTGATGATGAATCTGTTATGTCGGACGGAGCTTTTTTTATAAGACAGTGGTTTTATGACCCATACGGAAACGATAATTTTATTTACATGCAGAGAAATCTCGCCAACACAGAATATGACAGAATTTATCCGACTGCAGTCAATTTTTATATGAAGGATGGCTTCTCTGAAGCACAATCTGCTTTTGATACAGGTGAATCAGATGTACTTCTGTCATTTACATGTACTGATAAAATAAAGGAAGAAAATAATGTAAAAATGTACCGCAATTATACTGTCGGCATTATTTCAAATCCTGATAATCCAAGATACAGCAATATGAATATAAAAAAAGCCCTTGCTTACGGTATTGACAAGGAATCCTTTGACGGTCAGATCTCCGAGGATGCTTCAAAGGCTTATGGCATTATTCCACCGGGAATTACCGTTGAAGGCAAAAGCTACAGAGAGCTTGTGCCGGAGAGAAATGCATATATTTCATCAGATGACAGTAAAACGGTTGAATATAATCCACAGCTGGCAGTTTCATACTATGAAAACGGAATGAAGCAGATGAACCTGCAGTCACTTGAAAACATAAAGCTTCTTGTACCCGAAAATCTTATGGATATCGAGTATCTTCATCTTGTTACACAAAACTGGCAATCACTTTTTGGTTTTTACATTGGCATCGAAGAAGTTCCGGAGGAGGAATTTTACAGCAGAATTGCAGAAAAAGACTTTACACTTGCAGTTTATCCGATAACAGGGGCGTATAACAGTCCGGTATCGGTAATAGAACAGTTTTCTACAGATAAAAACAAATTTGGTTATAGTAATCCTCAGATTGATTTGATATTCGATTCCCTTAATAAAATCAATGATTTCAGTGAAAACACCGACGCCATTCTCGAAGCGGAAAAGCTTATACTGGATACATTTGATTTTATTCCTGTATTCTATAAATCTGAATACCTGATAATGGGAAGTGGAAATGACGATATTCTTTATGATCCGTTTACAAAGCAGATTGATTTTAGACATGCAAAATATTTTGAATAATCATAAAATGATGTCTTTTGTTGAAAAAGATATGGCATAATGACTATTGAAAAAATTTGCTGTTTGTGATAAAATACTAATTGTAGGTTAACAGTGGTGTTTTTTATTTCACAAAATATATTTTTGGATTATAGATTATATTACTGTTAAATATTCAAATGGGATAATTTATTCCTGACAATATGTTTGGGAACAGGTTATATTTTATTTAAAAGGAGAAAAATTATGAAATTCAAGAAGATTTTAACAGTTTTACTTTCAGTGTCAATGCTCGCATGCCTTTCAGCTTGTGACAGCGAAGATTCTTCATCATCAAAAAAGGAAGAAGTTGCAACAGAAACAGTTGCTACAGAAGAACAGGCTGCTGAAGAAGAAACAGAAGAAGCTGCTGCCGAAGATGAAGCAGCTGCAGAGGAATCAGAAGCTGCAGATGCAGCTGCAATTGCTGAAGATGCAATGGCAGATTTCGACCCTGAAAATCCTGAAGAAGCAGTTCTTTCAATTCTCGAAAGTGGTTTTGCTTCATCATTCGGTGAAAACATGGAAGTAACATATGATGAAGCTGAAACAAATTACACTATCTCTGTATGGCAGGATGGTTTTGCAGCTGCTCTTGATACAGAAGCTGGCGCTTCAACTCTTAACACAATGAGCGATTCACTTACATCAGCACTTCAGACAATGACAGAACAGATTCGTGCTCTTGATGAAGATGCAAATATTACATTCAACTTCTTAAGCGATGTTGATCAGAGTGAAATTCTTCTCACAATTTACAATGGTGAGATGACATATAACGCTGCTGAATAATTACAATGTAAATCACATTAAATCCGGACTTAAAAAAGTCCGGATTTTTAGTTTTAAAAAGATAAATTTATATTTAGCGTCGTAAAAATAATTTCGTACTTTCTTGCTTGTGCAAGAAAGATACCAAAGAAGCACATTTCTTTTTCTCAATGAGAAAAAGAAACAAAAAGAAAAACAAACTCAAAACTGAAACAAGATTCAGACTGTT
>SVNU01000192.1 GCA_015066715.1 Ruminococcus sp.
ATAGGCTCAATGTGTAAGTGCAGTGATGCATTTAGCTTGCGAGTACTAATCGGTCGAGGGCTTAAACCTAAATTCAGGTTAATGTCAAATCGTGTTTCGTTATTCAATTTTGAGAGTTCTCTCTCAACATTAGTCGGTGTCGATGGCGGTGAGGGTCCACCTGTTCCCATTCCGAACACAGTAGTTAAGCTCACTTGCGTCAACAATACTTAGCTGGTAACGGCTCGGGAAGATAGATAGACGCCGACACAAAAAACAAGAAAGCGCGAAAGTGCTTTCTTGTTCATATTCCTGTTTAGCTCAGTCGGTAGAGCGCATGACTGTTAATCATGATGCCACTGGTTCAAGTCCAGTAACAGGAGCCAGCGAAAAGCCTTTAACCATACGGTTTAAAGGCTTTTTTCTTTTGCTTTTAAATCGCTTAAAGTGCTGTTTATGGGATAGAAAATTCCTGCGTGAAATGGGTTTCAAGCGAGTGATACGGTAGGGGCATAATGAATTTTTGTCCAGTTTGAGTGCAAAAATGGTTCAAGTCTGTGTGGGTATATCACACTGGACTCAAATCATAATTTTTTTGTGAGTCAAGGTTAAAGTTAAAATTTATAATGAATGCCCTCTACACAAAAGTAGAGAGCATTCATTTTAGATATCCAAAATCAAAACAATTGAAGTTGACCGTCAATATTAGATTTAACTTTGCGTATATTGACTTTATCATCATCATTGATTTCTCCACAGATTAATGGAGATAATGGATTGTATTTTTCATGATTTTTGCGTGCCACTTCACAGTTGAAATTTGCATAGCAGTACATACATCCGTTCTCACATGTATTGTACATGCCTAGTCCGTTGCTTTTGTTTACAGAAATCTCAAAAAGAATCAGCTTAATTTATAATTCTATTTACCTTTTCTGTACTTCCCTGGTGTGATTTGGTATTTTTTCTTAAAACTTCGATTGAAATATGAAAGATTGTCAAATCCACAAGCACAGGCGATTTCAAGAATATTGCCATTTGTTGCACGGAGCATATTCGCTGCTGTTTCAAGCCGATAATCATTAAGATAGTTAATAAAGCTCACACCCATACTTTCCTTGAAGAACTTCATAAAATAGGATTTGCTGTAAAAGCAAAGCTCTGCCGCTTCTTCAACGGTGATATTTTCTGAATAATGCTGTTCCACATAAGAAAGTATGGTTTTTATTTTGTCAATATTCTTCTGTGAAATTTGAGAAAATGTTTCGCCGATTTCTGACACAAGACGGTGAAGCATTAGATAAAGGTAACCTTTTACAGCTATCTGATAGCCCGTACTTTTTTCATCACACAGCTTATCGATTTTTTGTATATATTCAGAAATGCCGCTCTTAATCATCTTGTCAGCACAAATCAATGGGCAAATTGATTTTATAGAAGAAATCAGCGGGGAAATAAACTGCTCCCAACACAAATCACTTCCTGTTGCTTTCAGCATAGATGGTCTGAACAGAATATTTTCGTATTCCATTGTGCTGTTTTCAAGCTGCGAAATTGAGTGAAGCTGTCCTGACATTATGAAAACGGCATCACCTTCACACACTTTGTATTCAGTAAGGTTTACGGAAACTAATCCTGTTCCCTTTTTTATAACAATAATTTCAACCTCCTCGTGCCAATGGATATTAACAGCATTGAAATCAAGAGGAATTGTGCACAGATATGTGTTGTACGGAAAATCGAGTGAGGTGTGACACTTGTTTTCGTGATAAATTTCATATTTAGTAAGCTGCATTTTCATTTCTCCTCTCAAAAGAATACTATTGTGCAAAAAACAGGCGGATTTATGCAAGAAAAACACTCTTAATGATGGTACAATACAATTACACCAAAAACATCAAAGGAGCTGTTACAATGAATATAAACGAAATTTTAGCCGCCGATTACGGTAAGAAAATTACTGAATGTACCAACGAGGAAATATATGTTTCATTGCTGAAAAAAACAGACGAGCTTGCTTCACGCAAAGTCAGACAAAATATAAAAAAGAAGCTGTATTATATTTCTGCGGAATTCCTTATTGGCAAGCTTCTTTCAAACAATCTTATAAATCTTGGAATTTACGATGAAGTAAGGCAGCAGCTAGCGGATAACGGAAGGGATATATGCGAAATAGAAGAAATCGAAAATGAGCCTTCTCTCGGCAATGGGGGTCTTGGAAGACTTGCTGCTTGCTTTATGGATTCCGCTGCAACATTAGGACTAAATGCTGATGGTATCGGTTTGAATTATCATTTCGGACTTTTTAGACAGGTGTTTGAAAACAATGCACAGACAACTATCCCTGACCGATGGCTTGGTAAAAATAGTCAGATTAACCGAACTGACAAGGTTTATCCTGTTAAATTCCGTGACTTTGAAGTTAATGCAAGAATGTACGATATAAATGTTACAGGCTATGATAGCGTTACAAACAAGCTTCACCTTTTCGATATTGAAAAAATCGATGAAAGTCTCGTAAAAAGCGGTATAGATTTTGACAAAACACAGATCGAAAAGAATCTCACGTTATTTCTTTATCCTGACGACAGCGACGAGAACGGAAGACTGCTCAGAATCTATCAGCAGTATTTTATGGTTTCCGCAGGTGCACAGCTTATTCTTGATGAGTGCACAGCGAAAGGTTGTAACCTTCATAACCTTTATGATTATGCTG
>SVNU01000042.1 GCA_015066715.1 Ruminococcus sp.
ACCGTTTTTATAACGTGCTACATTAATAATCACATTTGGAATAGATTTGATATACTGTATTGTTTCAGGTGCGTCTACTGTTGTAAGATTATGTACAATATCATGTTTGACATTTGCAAGCTCTGCAAGTATTCTTATACAGTCGCTGTCCTTGCCGCCTGAATAACATAAATAATAAGGCTCGTCAACAGGTTCAAAAGATTTTAAACGCTGTATAGCAATATTAATCTTTTTATTAAGACTCATGTAATACCCTCAACAGTAATTTTCGTACTCTGTTCAACACAGACAGCCGCATTAACATTAAGTTTCATCTGTTCAAACGCTTCATCTGAGAAAACACCTTCATTGTTAAGCTTTATAATCAGCTGTATCCTATTCCACGCCATAATTTCCGAGATCAGATATGCATAATCTCCGGCAGTTTCTTCATCCAGTCCTCCAAACTTAATAAGGTTCTTTTGGTCAGTTTCATAGTTTTTGCCGTTAAGCTTTTTAAGAAGTGATTTTTTAGCCTTTTCATCGCAATCAAGTCCGGAAACGATTTCTTCTACCGAGCCGCTGCAGTAATCTCCATTCCAGATAGAAGCTACAAGTCTTTTACCTTCAGCATTAAGCTCAACCGTCTTTTTCTCTGTTACAAGGTCAGAATATGCCTTGCCGAAAATATCCTTAAAAAGAGCCGGCAAAACACTTGCAACCTTATCGGCAATAGTAACAGTTGCTTTACTGCTGCTGCCATGATATGAAACAGACTTTCTTTTGGTATTTTCAAGGTCAGATTCGCCAATCATCTGAAGCTGCGCCTGAAGCAGAGCATATTCATTGTTAAGTGTTTTTTCCTCTGACTTGATTTCCGTCATTCTGTTAATAATTTCTTTAATGTTAATATCATTTGTTTTTTCTGTTTCCATTAAATAGCCTCCTTCATTTTACTGCCGCATGAACTACACACGCATACATCCTTGTATTTCTGTACATTTTCATGAGTTCCGCAGAATCTGCACAGATTAACATGCGGTCTGATAATCAGACTTCCATCTTCCTGTTCAATAAGGTCAACTGCCATACCCGGCTGCCAACCCAGATCTGCACGAACTGACTTAGGAATAGTTATTCCTGCTTTGCTTGTAAGTTTTTTTGAAATCATATAGATACCTCCTGTTTTGTGAATATGTTCAAATCCTTGACTCTGCATTTGTACGGGCTTGTCACCGTTTCCTCAGGAAGCTGCATTAAGGTGAGGGAATAATCCCTCATTTATTGCTTTGCGCTATTTTACGAAGTGTTGGTTTAAAACAATATGGATTGTTTTTCTTCATATATTCTCTTATACGTCTTTTTATTTCCTTTTGTATTTTCAGATATGCATGATGTTTTAAGCAATGATCATGACATGCAGTGCAGCGTTCAGTACAATTTTCACATGGACTGTGTATCTCCTTCATATCACACCGCCTTTTGCTTAAACTGTTTAAACTCTATAATTCCATGACATCTTTTTCCGTAATTTCCGTTTTTATACATTTGAGTGCGCTTAAATTCGTTCTCGGTATATATCATAGAACAATTCAATTCATTTGAATCAGATTTATCAGGGAAATAAAGTTGATAAATCCTCTGCGCAATTTCTATATTTTGCGATTTAACGATAATCCAGCCGCCATTAAACGGATGTCCGGCACCGTAGCCGAATGTAAAATAATAACTTCTCATTTTTCCTCCAGAAATCCATATTCTTTTTCAAATTCGTCTAATTCTTTTGATAATTCAGTTTGCGGAAAATGTTCAATTGCATTTAACAGTGAGCTATTAATTACAGCAAGTCGCCTGTCAGTATGTTTTTTAGCTTTTCTTTCAATAAAGAATGCTATTGCTTCCAAAATTGCAGAAATTATAAAGCCGGTTGAGGATATATAGAGTATTTCATATTTTTCTGAAAATACATATAAAAGCATTATCATTAATGATAAAAACATTATCAGAAGCTCCGCTACATATAATTTGTTACATTTTATTTCAGCATTCCTTAATATTTGTTCCTCGTATGTCATTCGATTGCTCCTTAAAGCTTTTTCAGTGTTTTTACAGTATCTGTGTGCTTATGGATAATGGTCATACTTTCCTTACTATCACTGACAACAAGCCAGTTTGCAGGAACAAGTCTGAAGCCGGATATAAAAATTTTCTGCTGTCTGGTTGGTTTTTTTGCCTGTTTCATATAAACCTCCTATATCTGCATGTCCATAAATTTCATCATTGCAATAAGTCCCTGATAACTGTAATCTTCGTTATCATAAGCATTGGAAAAAAGATTAATTGCACCTCTCAGAGCCTGTGGCGTTCTTGAAACATTCCACAAAAGGTCAATTTCCTGTTCCTTTTTTTCAGCCTCAAGAATAGGAAACAGCTTTGTAATATCATCACGCCTGATTTCTTCCTGAGTATAAACTTTTTTCTGCTTGGTTCTGTTAGCAATCTGGGCAAATTCAGCTTTCTTACCGCTGTATCTGTCTACTGTTTCAAGATTTCCCACAAAGCAAATTCCAAGGGTCTGACCTTTGTCTGCAAAAAAATCCGAAAAGCTTCTGAGTACTTCTATTGTTTTAGGCGGCAGATGCTGTGCTTCATCAAAAATCAGTACCATTCCATCAGAAAGAGTTTCGGCAATAGAAAACCACAACTCATCCCTTGACTTTTCAACTGCTGCACCAATACTTACCGCAATTACCTTCAGCAGACTTTTTATTGCTGTAAGACAAGGATTAACCGTAATAAGTACACTGTGCGTTTTGTGTTCCTTTACAAACTGCTGTGCGGCTTTTGTCTTGCCAATACCTGCCGAACCACATGCAACTGCAAGTCCGCCCTTTACTTGACATACACGGATTATATCGTAAATTTCCGTTGATATACTTGTATGTGCATACGATACTTCAGTGTATGTGAGTTTTGCCTCTTCCTTTGCTCCGAAATAATTTTCGAGTATGTCAAAAATCTTATGAGGATTTGCATTATACTTTTTATTGCGAAGCTGAGAGAGTGTACCGTCTGTAATACCAAGCCTTTCAGCAACCTTTTTCTGTGACAAGCCTTCGCTTTTCTGCATTTCATCTACTTTAGCAAGCAGCTCCAGCTCACGTTCGCTATATGTATAGTCCATACTTAATCTCCTTTACGTTTTTCAGCATTCCGAGCCATTTTATTCAGGTCTATAATAACAGCTCCCTCAGCTCCGGCAGCCTTTTTATATTCCTCCGCCTCTGACTCGTTAGCCCTGATTGGAATAATATTTGTCGGAAGTTCGATTTTGAAATTATCCAGTTTATTCTGCTGTGCTTTTCTCAGTGACATATCAAACATTGTGATGCGCTGTTCTGTAGAAAGATTTTCAGAAACCCCTTTAGCCTGATTTTTAATGAATCTTCCAACTGTGCTGATAAGCTTTTCACCGTCTGCAATTTCTTCTTTCTTTTCTGTAATATAGTCAATAAGAAGAGTGTCCGCAAGCTTCCATGTAAACAGGTATCTGTCATCTTCATCATAAAGCCTTGCAGTTCTGAGGTCTGCCGGGTCATATCTTACATAAACTTTCTTCTGAAGATTTTCGACCGTCTGTTTTATATCCATGTACCAGATTTTTTCACCGAACATTTCAATATAAACGCCGTTTCGCTTGATTTTCTGCGCCCGTGAACTTCTCATCAGCATAAGGTTAAGCTCTTCAGGTTTTGCCTGTCTGACAGCAGTACATGTTTTATTCCATACCTCAAGCCTTGACATACCCTTATAGCAGATTTCAGAACCTCCGTAAGGCTGAAGATTATAATCACCGTCAATCCACGCATCAAAAAAATCTCTTATTTCATAATCACGGGGAAGTTCACCATTTTTAATACGTCTTTTAAGGCTTTGTGGTCGTTCAAGTATTGTACCTCCGCAGTATCCGCTGAATACCTTTGAAAACTGCCCCTTTACTGTTCCGAATGTTCGTTCAACAGGCTTTGCCCTTGCATTGCAGACCAGAGCGTTATGCATTTCAATCCCAAGCCTTTGCAGTATGGTTGACGGCAGTTCTTCGGTATTGGTTCTTTTTCGGTGTCCCATACCGCCGAAATCCTTATTCAGGAATTCACGTCCGTTATCCACATAAATGCTTTTCGGAGCACCAAATCTGCTTATACCGTGCTTCAGAGCAAGCATGGTTGACTGTGAACTTGGACTGTCGGTAATATTCCACCCTGTCAGAACACCTGTTTTAGCGTCCAGAAAGGCGGTAAGATAAAGCCTGTGCACCTTGCTGTCATCATCAAGTGACTGAATATCAAGGGTATGGTTATCAGCAATCCAGCATTCATTTGCTTCAAGATTGTCATAAAGACGCATCATATACGGCAGACATCGGTCACTGAATGCCTTTTCACCATTACGCATCAGCACTTTGAGAGCATAATTAATATCGCTGTCAATATGCCTTCGGAAAGAACGTTCGCTTGGAATAAACTCCACAAGCTCCGGGAAAAACTGTTCAGTCCAGTTAATTACATTTCTGTAGCAAAGACTTACAGACGGCTGATTTTCGTCAAGCCAGTACCAGAGGAACGCATCCCATACCTGACCGGGAATCGAACTTTTCCCTTTGTTATGTCCGCCACGCTTGTCAACAAGACCATATGTATCATTAGCCTTATATGCCCGAAGCTTTCGGTAAAGAATATCCCTGCTTATCTGCATATCCGGATGCTCAAGCTGGCATTTTCCTATATACATAGTATCCGCCTGAGCCTTATTTTCATATTGGCTTCTTATATCAAGCCATTCCTTGATTATTCCGGACCATTTGGCAGCTTCCTGTCTTTCGGCTTCCGACATTTCCTCAAGCGTTTTTGAAACAGTCTTTTTTTGCTGTTTTAAAGGCTTTTTATCATCCTTCAGAGCAGGAAGGTTAATTCCGGCTTTAATTCTGCCGTAATACTTGCCCTGCAGTTCTTCGGGAAGTGCCGACACGGGAATCATGTAGCACATTTTCTTATTCTGCGGATGAGGACGTTGTTCAGCATCTATTTTACCTTCAGTAATCACTCTTCTTGCATGCCTTAATGAATAGCCGGAAAGTTCCGCATATTCTTTTACAGTTAAATAGTCCAAAAAATCAGCACCTCCTTCAGAAAAAACTTGACGAATCTGTTTTATTCTGATATACTATTATCAGAACGCAATTTCAATTCATTTAGCTCTTTTTCAAGAGTTTCGGCTTCTACCAGCAGTGCTAGTGCTGTAGAAATAAGCTTATGTTGAATCTGCGGTTCTTTTTTTATGTTTTCGTCTGCCGCTGTATCAAGCATAAGCTTAATCATTCGCATCAGGCAAAGCCTTGCTTCGTATTTGAACTTTTCAATTCCCATTTCTTTCACCTCGTTTCACGGTCTGTCATCATCAGTGCCGGTAGACCACCTCCGGCAGACAGCGGATTATTCCGCTGTTTCGACATTTGTTTCTGTGCATTCATCTTCGGTAATGTTAATATTGACGTTGTCCTGAAACCACGGAAAGCAGCTGCTTGCGAATTCCCACTCAGCATCCATTTTATCTCCGTAATATCTGCCTGTATGTACACCGTTTTTGTCATTATCAATAGTCCATACAACAAATGAATCTGCAGTTCTCGGAGCAATATTTTCTGCAATACAGTACTCACCGCATATTCCGTAAATCCTGTATCCACCAATTACTGTGCCTATGGTAACAGCTTTGTTGTCGTTCATCCTGCTTTTCTCCTTTCGTCATCCATAAGATATTCGACTGTACAGCCCAATACCTTTGCAATTTTGTAAATAACGGCTGCGGACGGTTTATTAATTCCATGCTCAATTTTGGATATTGTGGACTGATTTGCCTGAATTCTTTCCGCAAGCTCAGTCTGGGTTATGCCCAGTTTTTCACGCATAAGCGTTATTTTTTTGCCTAAACTCATTTGTGTACCTCCCTTTTCTCACTGGCAATAGAAGATTTTTGGCTGTTCTCAACCATTCTTCTGAAATCAATGTTTACATTGCATTCGGTTGCTTTATTTTCCTGTTTCTTTGTAGCAGGAGTAATTTTACTTTTTTCTTTCATATTAAATGTCCTTTCTGTTGAAGTTTTCTTACATTAATAGTATAATATAAGCATCTGAAAATGCTGTTATCAGTAAGAAGGTGTATATCATGACAATTAAAGTCCAAACGTATCGAAAGGATAATATTAACGAAACCGTTCTCAAAAATGATTTTATGAAATTAGGATGGTTATATGGAGGAGAAGGTGGAATCGCCAATAAATCCTATCTTTTCATTTGGAAAGGTGAAGGCGAACCGATATTTCCAGATGATTATGAGTGTACAGTTATTAATCAAGATAAACACTCTGTTTAACAGTTATTAAAACAAATTCACTTTGCAAAAGGAATTCAAACGAAACATTAATTTTATTGTTTACAATACGTGTTCCTTTTGCATCACATTCAGACTTGGCTATGTTTAATAGCCAATCATAAATTTCTTTTAGTGAGCTGGAATTATAAAAATCTTTTGTAATTTGAGCCTGCCATATAAACTCGACAGCATTTTCAGTTGTTTTTTTATCCATAAAGTTCTCCTTTCTGTTTACAACCACATTCTTTTGTGATATAATTAATATAAGGCAAGTTGTGTCTTTTGATATGCCTTTAATCATATTATAATTCTAGTTTTCGGAATTGTCAATATATTCCTCGAAATATAATTCTGTTTTTTAGAATTTCGGTATATTGTCTAAATGAAAGTGAGTGATTTTATGTTTTTTGAACAATTTAACAAGCTATGTATTGAAAATAATACAACTCCTACGAAATTTGTTACAGAAACTCTACATTTAAGTTCATCAAAAGTTACTGCTTGGAAAAACGGCTCAATTCCGAAATATGAAACTTTAAATTCAATTGCTAATTATTTCAAGGTCACAATCGGATATTTATTTGATGGTAAAGAAAATATTGTATCATCTCAAGAACTGAGTGACGATGAGCAGCGTCTGTTACAAATGTACTCATTATTATCGGATATGGAAAAGGGCGAAATTCTTGGCGAACTTAAAATGCTTACTAAAAACAGAGAAAATATAAAGAAAAATGATAATATTCAGACTGTTTATATGGCAGCACGAAGCTTTGATAATCATCCTCCTGAAATGGTTACAGGTGATTTCAGTGATATTTTAAATGCTCCTGATGCAACAGATGAATATTAATTAAAGAATAATCACCTCAGAATTGTTATACTAAATCTGAGGTGATTTTTTTTGAATTATGAAATTTACAAAAATTTAAGAAATGCGAGCTGGCAGTGCTTGCTTGACTGCAAAATTAATTTACTGCCGGTAAATTTATCTGCTGTATGCAGACATTTTGATATTCGTATTATTAAAAACAGCACTCTGAATGAAAACCAGTTAAAGGATAATGAACGTGGAAAAACAGCAATTTTTCAAAATCAGTTTATTATAATAGTGCGTGATACGGATCCTGTCCCTGTTCAGCGTTATACTATAGCACATGAAATAGGACACATACTTTTAGGTACATCTGCTTCAGAACACGAAGCAGAACGCTTTGCCATAGGTATTCTTGCACCCGCCTGTGTATTATGGGGTTTGAATATTCATACTGCTGAAGAAATATCCAGGCTTTGTAATATCTCAATTGCGGCAGCACGGCACAGAGCTGTACGAATGGACCTGCTGTATAAAAGAGAGCAGGAATTCTTAAAAACAAGAGGATATTCCTGTTTTTTGATGTCAGAACTTGAACGGAAAGTTTATGAACAGTTTAAACCATTCATTATAGAAAATGGTTAAAAAATAAGGATAGGACCTATGTCCCATCCCTAATAAAAAAATGTCCTAACGTCCTATCCCAATTTTTCAACATAAAAATAAAATTGTTGAAAAAGCTTTTTAAAATTCAAAGGCTCTTAAACAACGTATTTACGTCATTCAAGAGCCTTTTTAAAATTTTAAAACGTTTTTAAAACGATTTTCAAGTGAAAATTTAAGCTTTTTTAAAAATCGTTTAAAACGGCATTTTCAGCCAATATTTTTTGACACGGTAATATTTTTAATTTATTCCTGTTCCAACTTTTCACACGCCCTAACCTACGTATTTACGCCGTTTTACACACCATGTTCCGTATTTTTAACACATTTCACGCTTTTTTCATATTTTATGTTTTACACGTCAATTAACAGTTGACAGGTACAGGGAAACATTATTATTTAAGTGACAAATTCATGCATAGAATTTTTTCTTTTTTTGAGCTGTTTTATCATTTGTGCAAGCGATAGCGAAGCAAAAATGAATAAAAACAGCCATGCACAGCAGTCAAACTTTTTTCTTTTCGAGAAAAGAAAAAAGTGTATGCATTCTTTGAGCTGTTTTATCATTAGCACAAGCGCAGCGAAGTGATAATGAATAAAAACAGCCATGCACAGCATTGGTTCGTTTCTTTGTGCAAACAAAGAAATGAACAGAAAGTATGAAAGATAAATTTATATTTCCAAAAAGAACATCATTTTAATAATGCCTTTTTAATTAAAACACCGCATGAATCTGAATTCATGCGGTGCATTTTATTATTTTTGATGTACAATTCTTTCAGCTTCACGGAATGAATCACCAAGACCATCTATCATAGGTATAATATCATTTAGGATATTAACATCGTATTTAATTTTGGTTTTGACAATCATTCTGACAAAAAAATCATATAAAGATGAAAGCTCATTTGAAATTGAAACGCTTCTGTCAAGCGACGCATTAAGATAGTTTATAATTCGCTGTGCTTTGTACAGTTCTTCATCTGCCTTGCTGTTTTCTCCATTTTCAATATAATAAACTGCGGCATTAAGTTTTTTTGAACATCCTTCAAAAAGCTGTACAACAAGTTCACCCTGAGTCATCGTCATAACCGACTGCTTCTTATACTGTTCATATGGGTTTGTAATAGCCATATTTACCTCCTATATATCTGATGTAAAATAATGTCAGAATTAATAACCCAGATATGATGCTAATGTATCACTTTGTGATTGCATATTTGCAAGTGCGGTTTCCATGGCATTAAACTGAGCCCAGTAACGTTCCTTTCTTGCTTCATAAATTCTGTTAAGATTTTCAAGCTTATCAGCAATTGCATCAAGCTGATCTTTAATGTTATTGTCTTCTTCAGATGCTTTTCCCTTAACACCGGCAATAGTAACAAGTGAGCCGGGACTACCTGAACTTGTATTTGCTGTTTCCTTGCAAATCTTGTTAAGTCTTGTTGCGATACCATTATCACCAACAAACATGTTCTTAACAGCATCAGCATCCTTCTGAATAGCATTTTTCAAGGCATCCTCATCAATTGAAAGCTTACCGTAATCAGCCCATTCCGAACTTGTGTTAATGCCAATATTTGCAAGAATTCCATAAGCAGAATCTGTTTTTGTATATAAAGCTGCACGCATATCGCTGAGGAATGACGAGATTTCACGATCATTTCTGAGAAGACCCTCTTTAGATTTTTCTTCCCAGAGTTCGATTTCCTTATCAGTCATTTCCTTCTTCTGAGCTGCTGTCAGAGGTGGATAATCCTTATATGAAGCATCCTCATGAGTATAACCGTTAAGCTTTTCAATAAGCTTATTGTAATCCTCAACAAAAGCTTTAAGATTGTTTACAATCTTGTCAACATCTCTCGAAGTATTAACAGAAGCCTTATTTTCAACAGTTCCATCTGCTGTTTTGATTGTACCGTCACTGTTTTCAGCAAATGAACCATCAGCATTCACAGCATAGCTGCCTGTTGTGGATTTCAGAGTAATATCCATTCCGTTATAAGAAAATGTATTGTTGGAACGTTCAACAGTAACACCGTCAATATTTACAACAGCATTTTTGCCGGCAGTAACTGTTGAGGAATCAAGCTCACCCGAACCGTTGATGCTAAATCCAAGCTTTGAGAAAAGGTTTTCATCATCACCTGTAAGCTTAATGTCAAAACCTTCACCGGTTGAATTGGAAGAAATCTTAAACTTTGCACTAAGCTCATCAAAAGTCATTGTAACACCGGCTGTACTTGAATTAACCTTGTTCATAATTGATGAAACAGTATCAGCTGCCGTATATTCAATATCAACACCATTAATGTTAAATGAATATTTTGTGTCTGCATCATCAGCGTCACCGATTCCAAGCTTTTCAACAGTATCAGTTCTTAAAAGCTGATTTGATAATACAGAAGTACCTTTTTCAAAACCTATAGCTTCAAGTGTATCAGCATTAGCTGAAATAGCGAACTGTCTGCCTGTACCTGCAACTGAAATATTCCAACCGTTTGCATCCTTAGTAAACTGAACAGATGTACCAAAAGCATCCTGAACCTTCTTAGCAAGATCCTCCATGCTTTCTCCTTCAGCAATTGCAAAAGTCTTCTTAACACCATCAAGGGAAATATCAACTGAACCGTTAACCTTACCTACTTCAGCAAAGTTTTCATTAAATCCAGAAGTTTTAAGTTCAAAGCTTCCGGCAATTTCATTGCCGTCTTCATCCTTTGCAGCAGTACCCTTTGCTGTGGCACTTAACCCAAGAATACCAAGACCTGCCGATGAACCTGAAATTTCAAATTCCTCAGAAGCTGTAAATGTTAATGTATGTGTTACATTCGCCGATGTTTTTACATCGCCTGTATATTCTGAATCATCCGAATTGTAATACTTTACAGTAAGAGCATTTCCAGATTCGTCAGTGTATGATGCCTTTGTATCAGAAGTTACTTCACCTGTATATTCTGTATTATCTGCCGAGTAATACTTCCCCTCATCCTTATTGAAAGTGAGTACATTTCCATCGGCATCCTTGTATGTTGTATTGGTTGTAATTTTTACATTACCTGTATATTCACTGCCGTCTGCTGCAAATAATTTTTGCTTTAAAACTTTTCCGGAAGTATCTGTACATGTAACAGAATCAGTCATAGAAACAATATTCTTTCCGACTGCATTGTTAATCCTTGAACAGATATCATCGCTTGTCACGCCCTCGAGATCAACAGAAGCTGCTTCACTGTCACCAACCTTAATTTTAACAGTTCTGTCATATTCGAAGCTGTCAGCCTTAGCGGTTGATGTTGAAACTTCACCTGAACCCACTTTTGCAGATGTTACGGAAGTGCTTGTAGCAAGCTGTGCAACCTGCATATCAAAATCGCATGCAGCTGCATTACTGCCTGGTACAACTGAAACAGCTGAAGAAGATGATGTTGATGAAGATGTATTATAGAATGATTCAAGTCTTATACATGAAGATGATGTAAGATCAAGATATTTTGACTGGAAATCGTTAATGTCAGTAATTACACTCCTGTACATTTCCTGTTTCCATTCAAGCTGCTGTTTTGTCTGATTTTGTTTATCTATCTTATTCTGAATATTTGAAAGCATGCTTTCAACAACGCTGTCAGTGTCAATACCTGACGCCATACCGGAAATACCGTTATTGCTGTAGGCTGCATTTGAATAAGAAGTTGAGCTATCTGCTGCACTAATACCCATAATAATGTCCTCCTTGTTATGAAAATAACAGCATGTAACAATCATGCTATGGCGAAACATGCTGCCTGTTATAGTCTCTCAATATATATATCGGCACAATTTTGAAAAAATAAAGTCAGATTTTCCTTTTATTTTCAGGAAAATATAAATTTTTTCCCTGTGAAAGACCGGCATTGTAATATTTTGCAGCTTTCGCAGTAACACCTGAATTGTTCTGCTTGATTTTGAGAAGTAATTTATCCTTCTGAATCTGAATTTTTCCGATAATTTCGCTGTCCATGTTATGTGCTCTTACAGCATAAATATTAAATTCCTGCCTTAAATCAAATATTTCCTTTTCTTCATCGGAAAGACTGCTTCTGTCACATTTATTTTCGAAAGCAAGCCTCTGTAAAGAATCCGCATCGCATAATCTGTAAATTTCATTTGTAAGAAAAACTATTCTGTCAATTATGCTTTGCCTTGAGTTAACAAGATTTGCAATCTCGTCAACATCACATTCAAGTAACTGCTTTGATTTTTCCTCAAATTTTTTTATGAGAACAATAAGTTTTTGTTGTATATCAGTAATTTTTTTTATATTTTCCATAAAATCTCTTTCTGCAAATTGCATTTTTATCAAAGATATGTTATAATAAAACGTAATGTAAAAAAACGGAAAGGAATTGAATCAAAATGTTTCCATCAAACTGTAAAGCTGTTTTGAAAACAATGGATGATAATATAGTTGAATATGGTCAGGCGAATATTTCCCTTAAAGAAAAATTTGTTGAATTTTCCTCTCAGTTTGTTCCGCTTCTTAAAATTGACACAGAAGCAAAGATAATCTGCCTTGAAGGAAATGCGTCAACACATATTATAACAGGGCGTGTATTTCTTTCTTCCAAAAACCTTCTTCGTCTGGTAGACATAAAGTGCATGCTGATACCGGGAGCTGAAAATCATCTTGAAACTCCGACATTTCTTCGTGCCAAAATATATAAACCTATTGTTAAAAAAGGGATTTTTTCAAAGAATAAAATTGTTCACAAATGGGATGACTGTACTGTTATATCAGTGTCAATGCATCAGATTGTTCTTCGTGCTTCAAGAATTATGTGTGAATACGAAGATCAACTTAAAATAAAAATCGGCAGTCCGGTTTTTTCTAAAGAAACTGAAATTTCACTTCAGCTTGCACAAAACGGACTCATGTTCGGCAAAAATTCCAAATACATTTACAGAATAATGAAAATGAAGGAAAAGGAGCAGGCAGAGCTTGCCGAATATATCAAACTCGGAAGCATGGAACTTATAAAATATCTACACTAATCTTTTTTTATATCGGAGAGCATATTGCGTAGCTTCGCCGGTGACATTTTTGTCGCAGAAGCCTTATTGCTGTCCATTGTCTGACGAAGCTCCTGACGGAGTATTTTAACATCCTTTGGTGCCTGAATACCAATTTTTACTTTATCACCATTTATTTCAATAATTTTCACTTCTATTTCATTGTTTATAAGAAGTGTTTCACCTGATTTTCTGGATAAAATGAGCATTATTTATCCTCCTTTTCATCCCGGAAAAGATAGTACTTAACAGGGTAACTGGCTTCAAGAATAAGCTGCATTGCTTTATGATTTTTTAGATTAATAATAACCGGACTTTTTAAATTTACAGTTGTCTGCTTTATATCTTCATTAACAACCATCATCACCCAGTATTCGCATTCACCGTTACCGAGTGCTTTCTGAGCTTCTTCCTTGAAATCAGGATTGTAATCTGCGATAAGCTCCGGATTTGCCATTATGAAGCAAAGCTCCGGTTCTTCTGTCGACTGAAGCCATACATATTCACCATTGAATTCATCATCATAAAGCATAATAAAGCTTGTGTATTCTTCAAATCCGTATATTTTCTCATCAAATGTAATTATGTCATCTTTTGTTATTTCAACTTCACCGAAGTCTCTTGTAAGTATATTCATTTCAACCTCACTTTGAAAATAAGGGCTGTTCAAATTTATTTTGTATTTGAACAGCCCCATATTATTTATTCTTTTTCCTCGTAATTCGGGTCAGAACTTGGTGGTACATACTGGTGACCGCCTATATATTCAATTTCTACATGTGCAAACTCCTGTACTTCAAGAGAATAGCTGCTTGGAACAAATTCCATTTCCTGTGCGGCTGTTTTCCAGTCCATAGTTACATCACTTTGTCTGACTTTATGCTTGACAGTTGCCGGTTCCCATGAAATATCAATTCTTTCACTCGGGATAGTAGCAATTGTCGTTTCAATTGATGTTGTCTTGTTCATCAGATTCTGACTCATAAGCTGTGCTACCGAAATACCGTCAGAATGCCCATTTGCCATCTGATTTCCAAGGCTCACATATTCAGAAGTAACACGGTTTGTTGTCTGCTGAGTTTGCCCCGGAGCCTCACGTGTCAGATCTGCTATTGTCTTCATACCCATGCTTCTACGCATATCACTGGAATCCATACGCAGTTTAATTGGTGTTGTTTCAGTATCAATTTTAAGCGGCGTAGTATCCAGCTTCAAGTCAGCAGGTTCAATCTGCGGAATAGTAAGCTTTGCATTTTCTGTTTTTATTTCATATTTTATAGGAATCTGTTTGATTTTTATAAGCTGCATAATAACACCTCCATCTTACAATTTATAATAATTACTGAACGTAATCCATCAGTGATTTTGGAAGAACCTTCGAGCCATACTGCAATGTAAGCAGCCATGAATACTCCATGCTCTTGTTGTTTACAAGTTCATCTGTTTCTTTAATATATTCAATCTCATTCTGAATATCTGTAAGAACATATTCTTCATCCTCAAGACGTGAAGTATGTCTTTCAAGATAATTTGTTCTGATACCGATATCTGAAATTTCAGTAACAAGGTTTTCAAATGAACTCTTAAGCTTGTCATTAAGTCCTGAAAGCTTGTCAAAATCTCTTTCTTTTAAGCATTTTGACATTTCATCAATAATCTCATATATATTGTTTGGAGCTTCTGCTTTCTTTACAGAACCGTCCACACAACTATACTCAATTTCAGAAGTACCATAACCCAGGCAATCAAGACCCGAAACAGACATATTGAAAGCTGTTCTCTGGTCAACCTCGCCATTTTTCACAGACATACCAAGACCAATATCAAGAAAAACGCTGTTACTGTACGGTACTTCAGTATTGCCGACAATAAATTTGCCTTCTGTTTTCTGAATATCGTTTACATTGACTCCGTTAAAATAAAGATCTCCGTCCTCCTTGATTACAAAAGGAGCAGTAGCATTGTTTGTTCCGCCAAGAATAAAGCTGTTATTGTACTTGCAGTTTGCAAATTCAACAATCTGATTTTTAACAGCATCAAATTCAGTAGCATAAATGTCAGCAGCAGAAGCATTTGTTGTGTTGAGTGCCTCAACTGTAGTTGCATGAATATGGTCAACAATATCCTTGATTGACATAAGATTACTTTCTGCAACAGACAGTGTTTCCCCTGCCTTCTTTACATTTTCCTGAATCTGTTCATTTTTATAATTCTGTGTACGAATAGTGAGCGCTCTTGTACCGTCAGAAACATTTTCAGACATTTTGCTGAATTTACGTCCTGTATTAAGCCTGTTTCCCGATTCGTTATATAATTCCAGAGAACTGTTAAGATTACCAAGATAGTTTCTGGTCATATAATTATTAGTTATTCTCATTTCATTTTACCTCCCCATTATACAGCCATTCTGTTGATAATAACATCCAGAAGGCCATCCATAACCGTCATCATTCTTGATGCAGCCTGGAATGCACGGTTATATGTCATCATATTTACCGTTTCTTCACTTTCACTTACACCCGAAACAGAATCTCTGTTGTTCTGAATTTCATTAATAAGTGTCTGGGAAGTCTTATATCTGCCCTTGACATAACTGTTATCGCTTCCGAGTGTTCCGGTATAATCGGCAACAAATTCCTGGAAAGTACCGGTAAAGCTGTCGCTTGCAGAACTGAATGTCTGATCATCCTTTGAAAGCTTGTTGATAAGTTCAAGAAGATGTGTATTGTCAATACTTTTGTCCTCGCTGAGAAGATAAGATGAATTTGTAGCCAGTTCATCAGTAATGCTGATATTGCTTGCAGAAACAAGAATATTAGGATATACTTCAAATCCGTCACTTGTTTCAACAGTACCTCCGACAAGCTTCTTGTATGAAAGTACATTACCCTGATCATCAAATGTTTCAGGAAAGCTGTTATTAAGAACATCTGTAAGACACTGTGCAAATGAGTTGATTTTATCATGGTAGTAAAGGAATCCGTTTACAGTAGATTCATTTGAATTCTGAACGCCGATACCACGACCGTTTATAATATCAACTGTAGCCTTGAAAATACCCATGTCATTTGCTGCATTTGTGCCATCGTTTTTCCAGTTAAGCTGAACAGTACCATTTGAGTTTTCCTGGAAATTAACAGAATCATGTAAATTGTCCCAGACACACTTGTGACCGTTAAGCTGAACAACAACAGTTCCGTCCATCTGTTCTTCAACATGAACCTTTCCGAAATCAGAAAGCTTATCAATAAGAAGATTTCTTTGGTCCATAAGTTCATTCGGACCGAATTCAGTGTTATAGTTACATGTATTCATTGAACGTCTGATGTTGTCATTAAGCTGGGCAATATCACTTAAAATATCATTAACTTCAGTAGTTCTTATATAAAGCTCATCCTTATACTGATTTGCAGCATCGGTAAGTCCTTTGGAAAGTCTGTTAAGAGTCTGTGTTACATTTGAAATAGCATTTGCAAATACATTTGCATCTGTTTCAGAGCTTGCATCATAAGCAAAGTCCTCAAGAGCTGTATACATACTCTTTATAGCATAGCTTAAACCAAATCCATTACCGTCATCACCGACTTCAAGCTCCTGCATGATTGTTTCAATTTCAGTAAACATGGTAGACTGCTGGTCATAATAACCCGAGTTTGCAGCTTCATTTCTGAATGCCGTATCAAGTCTCTGGTCTCTGAGTTGTTCAACACCGTTTATATAGGTACCCATACCGGCAAGTGAAACAAGGTCCGGCTTGAGTCTTGAATAATAACCGGCAACAGACTGGGAAGTCTGGTCAACTCTCTGACGAGTATAGCCTTCTGTGTTTATATTTGCAAAATTGTTACCCACTATATCAAGAGCTTTCTGACTTGCAAAAACACCTGTCTTTGCAGCTTCAAATCCAATAAATGTCGGTCTGCTCAATTTAAAATACCTCCTAAATAAATGCGCTTAAATTTTCGTATTCAGAATTCCCATATTCTTTCTTATCGACGGAATTCCCTTAGCATTGTAGCATTTGGCGTCCGTAACACCTGACGGCGAAACATTTTCTATAATCTGAAGATTCATCTGTGCCACCTGCAAAGCAGTTTTGTTTGCATGCTTTACATTGTCTATGGCAATCTTGAATCTTACAGCAAGCTTTTCAAGAAGCTCCTTTTCTTCAGGGTCAGAACATTTTTCAATTATTTCCTTAAGCGTAAGTCCGCCTATACCAAGACGTTTCTGAAGCTTTTCACGTTCTTTTTCATAAAGTTCGGTTTTCTTTATTGTTGACTGATGTTCATTTAGACAATGTTCAATTCTCTTTAAATCATCTGACAGCAGTGCGCTGAGCTTATCCTTTTCCTTCTCGGCAGTTTCCTCAAGGAAATCGGTATACTCAGTCATGAAATCATAGTATTCATTGAAGTTTTCCAAAACAGATACTCCTTTTAAACAACTCTGTCAAGAATTGCACTAGCAAGCTGTTCCGAAGATACATTGTAAGTACCATTGCGGATCTGCTGCTTTAAGGAATTTATTCTGCTGTCATCTGCCGGAGCAGTTATTTCAGACACCGAGGCTCTGATAACCTTTCCGCATTCTTTGAACATTGATGCTTCCGAACTTAAAGAAAATGAATCTTTTTTTGCAGCAACAGCTGTTTCGGCAGCGCTATAGGAATACCTGTTGTGACAGCGCTTTGAACCGCCGGATTTGACATATTGCTTGTAAACATTCGTATTTATATTCATGAAATCGCCTCTTTTCAAGTATAATTTTACATATCTCTATTATATTAAATCGGCTATTTCATTCAAAGTTAAATACCCAAAAACAAAGTTTTTTGATTTTTTTTAATATATACATATAAAAAGCATATTTTTTTAACGTTTGTCTATTGACAAAAATCACAAATTGTTATAAAATAGTATTTGAGTATGACTATAAAATTATCTCTGTGAATGATTAATGATAGTTTTTTCAGAACATACATTAAACATAAAGTAAAGGCGGATAAGGTTAAATGGGTATTTTCGGAAAAATTTTCGGCTCCTACAGTACAAAGGAACTTGCCAGAATTGAACCAATCAAGAATAGTGTTTTGGCACTTGATGAAACATATGCAGCTATGTCTGACTCTGAACTCAAATCTCAGACTCAGAAGCTCAAGGACAGACTTGAATCCGGTGAAACACTGGATATGATTCTTCCGGAGGCGCTTGCTACTGTTCGTGAAGGTGCATACAGAGTACTTGGAAAAAAACCGTATCCTGTACAGATTATCGGTGCGATTGTTCTCCATCAGGGACGTATTGCCGAAATGAAAACAGGTGAAGGTAAAACTCTCGTTGCATGCGTTGCATCATATCTTAATGCACTTTCAGGAAAAGGTGTACATGTCGTAACAGTAAACGATTACCTTGCAAAGACACAGTCTGACGAAATGGGTAAGGTTTTAAGATATCTCGGTCTTACAGTCGGATGTATTCTTCACGGACTCACAAACGAAGAACGCCGTGAAGCATATAACTGCGATGTAACATACGCAACAAACAACGAGCTGGGCTTTGATTATCTGCGTGACAACATGGTTATATACGCAAAGGACAGAGTTCAGAGAAAGCCGAATTTTGCAATTGTGGACGAAGTTGACTCAATTCTCATAGATGAAGCAAGAACACCGCTTATCATTTCAGGTAAGGGTGACAAGTCAACAGAGCTTTATGATATTGCAGATAAATTTGTACGTGGACTTGTTTCTACAACAGTTGTTGAAATTGATGACAAGCAGGATCAGGATGAAATCAACGAAAATGTTGACTATATCGTAGATGAGAAGTCAAAGACAGCAACTATTACACGCTGCGGTGTCAAGAAAGCCGAAAAATATTTTGCAGTTGATAACCTTATGGCGCCTGAGAATATGACTCTTTTACATCACATCAACCAGTCACTCAAGGCACATGGTGTAATGCACAACGACATTGACTACGTTGTAAAGGACGGCGAAGTAATCATCGTTGACGAGTTTACAGGACGTCTTATGCTCGGACGTCGTTTCAACGACGGTCTGCATCAGGCTATCGAAGCCAAGGAAGGCGTAAAGATTGCCCACGAATCAAAAACTCTTGCAACAATAACATTCCAGAATTACTTCAGACTTTATCAGAAGCTTTCCGGTATGACAGGTACAGCAATGACAGAAGAAGACGAATTCAGAGAAATCTATAAGCTTGACGTTATTGCTATTCCTACAAACAGACCTGTTCAGCGTATTGACCATCACGACCAGGTTTACCGTACGGAAGCTGGTAAATTCAAAGCTATAATTGAACAGATTGTACAGTGTCACGAAAAGGGACAGCCTGTTCTCGTTGGTACTATTTCAATTGAAAAATCTGAAATTCTCTCCGCAATGCTCAAGAGAAAAGGAATCAAGCATGAAGTCCTGAACGCAAAGCAGCATGCAAGAGAAGCTGAAATTGTTGCACAGGCAGGTAAGCTCGGCGCAGTAACAATTGCTACAAACATGGCTGGCCGTGGTACCGATATCATGCTCGGCGGTAATGCTGAATTTCTGGCAAAGGCGCAGATGCGTAAAATGGAATACGAGGAAGATATAATCAACGAAGCAGTTGGTTTTGCCGATACAGATAATGAAGAAATCCTTGCAGCAAGAGCTGTTTACAAGGACCTTTACGATAAATTCAATGCCGAAGTAAAGGTTAAAGCTGAAGATGTAAAGGCAGCAGGTGGTCTTTACATTTTAGGTACTGAACGTCATGAATCAAGACGTATTGACAATCAGCTCCGTGGACGTTCCGGCCGTCAGGGTGACGAAGGTGAAAGCCGTTTCTTCCTTTCAGTAGAAGATGACCTTATGCGTATCTTTGCCGGCGACAGACTTGAAAACATGATGAATTCACTGAATGTTGAGGAAGACATGCCGATTGAAAGCAAGATGCTTACAAGAATCATTGAATCCTCACAGAAGAAGGTTGAAGGCAGAAACTTCGGTATCAGAAAGAATGTCCTCAATTACGATGATGTACTTAACAAGCAGAGAGAAATCATCTATACACAGCGTTCAAAGGTTCTTGACGGTGAAGATTTACATGAATACATCTTATCCATGATGCATGATCTTTCTGTTGATATAACAAATTCATATCTTGGTGATGCTGTTGATAAGGAAACATGGAATCTTATCGGTCTTAAGGATCA
>SVNU01000043.1 GCA_015066715.1 Ruminococcus sp.
ACTTCATAATTGCAAAATTAAAAGTCCATTTATAGATGGTTGCAATAAAAAAATAATTTGCAGGTTCATAATTTCAAGGCTTTCTCAAAATAAAAGCATTAAAAACATGGGTGGAATATGTCTGAAGTTGACTTTTAAATATGAGTTTGCTTATTATCAGTCAGACACTGCCTTTTACGGGGAAACAGTCTGAATTCGGTTACAATTATAAGTTTTTATTTTCTTTGTTCAAACTTTCTTTTTATAAGAAAGTTTGTGCATTTCTTTGTAACTTTCTTTGTGCAAGCAAAGAAAGTTAATAACAAGATTGGAAAGAAAAATTTAAATATATATTCTTAATAAAATATGCGGAGTTTATTTTTATTTACAAGTGAAATAAACCGCAATATGGGTCCAGCATCACGCTGGTAAATATAAATTTATATAGTAAGCAAAAAGCATAATCAACCCGAAAATTCATAATATATGTCTCCTTACACCCTGATATAAAAGTTCTAAAAATGAAAAAACACTTTATTTTTAAAAAATCTTGCATTTACATGGAAAAACTGATATAATAAAAATATAAAATGTCAGAAAGGACTGATTGTTTTGCTAACAGATATTGAAATTGCTCAGAATGCAAAAATGAAACCTATAATTGAAATTGCCCGCAAGCTCGGCATTGACGATGATGACGTTGAGCTTTACGGAAAATATAAAGCCAAGCTTTCGGAACAGCTTTATACAAAGCTTGAAAACAAAGAAAACGGAAAGCTTATTCTTGTAACAGCCATTAATCCTACTCCTGCCGGTGAAGGAAAAACAACTGTAAGCGTTGGTCTTGCGCAGGCTATGAACAAGGCAGGCAAAAATGCCGTGCTTGCACTTCGTGAACCGTCACTGGGACCTGTTTTCGGAATCAAGGGCGGTGCTGCAGGCGGCGGTTATTCACAGGTTGTACCTATGGAGGATATCAATCTTCATTTTACCGGTGATATGCATGCAATTACAGCTGCAAACAATCTCCTTTGTGCAGCAATTGACAATCACATGCAGCAGGGAAATGAACTGCAGATAGACCAGAGAAGAATCCTTTTCAAGAGATGCCTTGATATGAACGACAGAGCGCTCAGAAATGTTGTCATAGGAATGGGCGGAAAGCTTAACGGTATTCCACGTGAGGACGGCTTCCAGATTACGGTTGCTTCTGAAATTATGGCTATTTTATGCCTTGCTGCCGACCTTGAGGACCTGAAGAAAAGAATCAGCAGTATATTAATTGGTTATAACTACTCAGGCGAGCCTGTTTATGCAGGACAGATTGGTGTTGCCGGTGCAATGACTGCACTTTTAAAGGACGCTTTAAAGCCTAATCTTGTACAGACTCTTGAAAACACTCCTGCATTTATCCATGGCGGTCCTTTTGCAAATATTGCTCATGGCTGTAATTCTGTAAGAGCTACAAAGCTTGCCATGAAGCTTGGTGATTACTGCATTACAGAAGCGGGCTTCGGTTCCGACCTGGGTGCTGAAAAATTCTTTGATATAAAGTGCCGTTTTGCAGGACTAAGACCTGATTGTGTTGTTATTGTTGCAACTATAAGAGCGCTTAAATACAACGGCGGTGTCGCAAAGGCTGATTTACAGACTGAAAATACACAGGCACTTGAAAAGGGTATTGTTAATTTACAGGTGCATGTTGAAAATATGCAGAAGTTCGGTGTTCCGGTTGTTGTTGCTATAAACCGTTTCCACACAGATTCAGACGCTGAAATTAAAATCGTTGAGGATTTCTGCAAAAAAATGGACGTTGAGGTTTCTATGGCTGATATTTTCGCAAAGGGCGGAAACGGCGGCATAGACCTTGCTGAAAAGGTATGCAGAACAATTGAAGAAAAGAAATCAGACTTCAGCCCGCTTTACGATGAAACGCTTTCCATAAAGGAAAAGCTGGATATTATTGCAAAGGAAATTTACCGTGCTGACGGTGTTGTATTTACTGCCGCAGCAGAAAAGAATATCAAGGAAATTGAGGAGCTTGGTTTTGGAAATATTCCAGTCTGTGTTGCAAAAACACAGTACTCCCTTTCCGATGACCAGACAAAGCTTGGTAAACCAGAAAACTTTAAAATTACTGTACGTGAGCTTAAACTGTCGGCAGGTGCAGGATTTGTTGTTGCACTCACAGGCAACATCATGACAATGCCGGGACTCCCGAAGAAACCGGCGGCAAATAATATAGACTGCGATAATTGCGGCAATATTACCGGATTATTCTGATTGGAGAAGCATATGACATTCAAAGCAAACAGTCCGCAGGAAACAATTGATTTTGCTGAAAAAATAGGCAGACTTCTCAAAAAAGGTGATGTTATCGCTTATACAGGCGGACTTGGTGCAGGAAAAACAACCTTTACCCGTGGACTTGCGACAGGTATGGGACTTGAGGATAATGTCACTTCACCTACATTCTCAATTGTAAATGAGTATCACGGTGATGGTATTTGCCTTTATCATTTTGATATGTACCGTATTCTTGATGCTGATGAACTTGAAACAACGGGGTTTTATGACTATCCTCTTGAGGACAGTGTTTTTGCTGTTGAGTGGTCTGAAAATATTTCCGATGAGCTGCCTGAAAATACCATATATATAAATATTGAACGTGTTGATGATGAAACACGAATTATAACTGTAAAGGGAGATGAACGCTTTGCTGATACTGGGAATTGATACATCCGGAAAAACTGCCGCTGTAGCACTTTATGAAAATGGAGTAATGCTGGGACAGTCAGGGATTTATACTGTCAAAACACAGTCGCAGGTAATTCTTCCTATGGTAAAACAGCTGATGTCCGACTGTTCAAGGGATTTTTCCCAGCTGGATTTAATTGCTGTTTCTAAAGGACCGGGTTCATACACCGGCATACGAATCGGAATTGCAGCGGTCAAAGCTATGGCACTTTCTCTTGATATTCCATGCTGTGGGGTTTCAACCCTTGAGGGACTGGCGTTTACTGCATGCTATGACGGGATTGTATGCCCTGTAATGAAAGCAAGAAAAGACCTTGTTTATACAGCTGTCTATAAAATTAATGACGGAAAATCCGAAATCCTGTATAATGAGCAGATAATCGAAACGGATGAGCTTGATAAATATCTCAGAACCCTTGGTGAAAAAATAATTCTTACCGGAGACGGCGCTGAAGATTTTTTCAGCAAATATGAATATGAAAGCTACACCCTGTCACCTGTTCATTTAAGGCTTCAGAGTGCTGCAGGAATCATTCTTGCATCACTTGATAAACCTCATCAGACAGATGATGATTTGCAGGCAAGCTATTTACAGATAGTGAAAGCCGAAAAAGATTTAATTAAAGCACAACAAGGTTGATTTTTTTCACAAAATATGTTATAATACAAGTGTGATTTTGTAATAAACGATAAATTCTATAATAACTGATTTAAATAACTGCTCAGGCAGTGGAATGGAGAATAAAATGATTGCTATTGGCTGTGACCATGCAGGATACGACTTAAAAAAAGATGTAATTGATTTTCTCAACGAAAAAGGTTTTGATACACTTGATTTAGGATGCAGCGGTGAACCTGTTGACTATCCTGAAATCGCAAAAAATGTGTGTGAAAAGGTTGTTGACGGAAGCTGCGATAAGGGTATTTTGATTTGCGGCACAGGCATTGGAATGTCAATTGCGGCAAATAAGATTAAGGGAATACGTGCAGCGGTCTGCAGCGAGCATTTTTCCGCAAAATATACAAGACTTCATAATAACTCAAATGTTCTTTGCATGGGTGCAAGAGTTATCGGCTCCGGTATTGCAAATGAGCTTGCAGAAATATTTATAACAACTGAATTTGAGGGCGGTCGTCATCAGAGACGAATTGACCTTATTTCCGATATTGAAAATAATAATTAATTTTATAATATAAAAGGAGTGACCAAAAATGGCAGGACTGCACATTATTGAACATCCACTTGTTCAGCACAAAATTTCATTACTCAGAGACAAAAACACAGGCGTTAAGGAATTCAGGGAACTGACATCTGAAACTGCAATGCTCATGTGTTACGAAGCAACAAGAGACTTACCGCTTAAAGAAGTTGAAATCGCAACTCCTGTTGCTGTTGCAAAAACAAAAATCATATCAGGCAGAAAGCTTGCCTTTGTGCCTATTTTAAGAGCAGGTCTTGGAATGATTGACGGCGTTACAAGTCTTGTACCGGCTGCAAAAATCGGACATATCGGTATTTTCAGAGACGAGGAGCATAATGCTGTTCAGTACTACTGCAAGCTTCCGGAGGATATTGCTGAAAGAGATGTTATTGTTGTTGATCCGATGCTTGCAACAGGCTCTACTGCGACAAATGCAATTGAAAAGATTAAAGAGCATGGTGTAAAGAACATCAAGTATATGTGCATTATCGCATCTCCTGAGGGTCTCGATAAGCTTATGACTGCACATCCTGATATTGATGTATACTGCGGTGTCAGAGATAAAGGTCTTAACGAGAATAAGTATATTATTCCGGGACTTGGCGATGCCGGTGACAGAATTTTCGGAACAAAATAAATCTTTTGAGTATAAAACGCTTTGCAGCAGAATACGAAAATCTCATGATTCTCGGATTTGTACTGCGGAGCGTTTTTTATACTTGAATGTAAGTAAAACAATAATCTGTAATTTTCCATATTATTTTACTTGACTCCAAAATAGAGCATATATTATAATCAATAATAACAGAACTAATTCAGACATACTCTCAAAAAATAATGAAAGGAAAAATTATTATGAAAAAAAGCGGCACAAATCTAACATCTGAACAGCAAATCCGTCTTGTAAACGGCGCTTCATTCTTTGGTACTGCTGCAATCACGGAAAAAAACATCCTCAGATTACAGCTTCTGGATGGCGGAACAGGTATCAATTTCGAACAGCTTTTCGGTGATATTCTCAGCAAAAACGGGAAAGGAGGAATCGGAAGCGACGCTCTGAGAAATGTACTCGAAAATTTTTATACTCCATCTGAATTAACAGATGAAGAATCAAAAAATCTGTACGACTGGATTTACAAGCAGCTTGAAGAAATAATCCCCGATATGACTGCCCCCGGTTGTTACCCTCCGGGAATACTTCTTGGTGCAACATGGAATCCTGAGGTTATATATGCTGTGGGCACTGCGCTTGGACAGGAGGCACGGGCATATGGAATCAACATTCTCCTTGGAACACCTAATGTTAATCTTCACAGGGATATCCGTAACGGGCGTTTGTTTGAAGGGTATTCAGAAGACCCATGCCTTATTTCAAAGCTTGCTCCATCACTTGTTAAAGGGGTACAGTCCGAGGGAGTTGCTGCAAATGTCAAGCATTTTGCTGCAAACAATCAGGAAACAAACCGTATGAATATAAACGAATATATTTCAGAGCGTGCATTGCATGAGCTTTATTTTCCCGGATTCGAGGCATGTGTAAAAGAAGGCGTTGCAACAGTAATGAGCGCATATAATCAGATAAACGGAATTCCATGTACTGAAAATAAAACCCTGCTTACTGATATTCTTCGTAATGAATGGGGATTTGACGGCGTTGTCATGTCCGACTGGAATGCAGTGTATCATCCTGCCGAAGCTGTAAATGCCGGAAACGACCTTGCAATGCCCGGACCGATTGCCCCAGATAAGCTTACTGCGGCTTTAAATGACGGTACACTTAACCCGAAAGCACTTGAAGCTTCATCTGACAGAATGATAAGGCTTGCTTCAGAATATGCTTTGCCTGCTGACGGAAGCATAGACACAAATATGACAGACAAAGCCGCTTATGATGCGGCAGCTGAGGGAATTATCCTTCTGAAAAACAATGGCGTACTTCCTCTTGAAAATACTGCGGATATTGCTTTATACGGAAAATATGCTGACAATCTTCTTACCTGTGGTGAGGGCAGTGCCGGAATCCATACAAACCGTAATATTTCATTTTACAGGGCGCTTTCCGAAAGATTTAACAGCGTGAATCACGATATGAAAACAGACGATACAGATACTTTTATTTATGTGTACAGCCTGCCCGGACAGGAGGGCAACGACCTTGCAGATATTTCAATTCCCCAGAATACTGTTGATGAAATGTCCCAGTTGCTTGATTATGCTGACAGCAATAATATCAAAAAGATACTGGTGCTCAACGTCAGCGCACCTGTTGCGTTCACAGAACTTGAAAAAAGATTTGACGCTGTATTCTGTATTTTTCTTCCGGGAATGCAGGGAGCAAATGCACTTGCAGATTGTCTTTGCGGCAAAATAAATCCATCCGGAAAGCTGCCTCTTACATGGCCTGAACGTGCAGAGGATATGCCGACATACCTCAGCTTCCCCGGTGACGGTATGCAGGTTCATTATGGGGAAGGAATATTTGTAGGCTATCGCTGGTACGACGCAAGAAAAATAAAACCTCTTTACCCATTCGGTCATGGGCTGTCCTATACAGAATTTGAAATCAGCAGACTTGAAGCGAAAAACGAGACTTTTACCGATTCTGTAGATATAATTGCAGAAGTAGTCAATAAGGGTGAAAAGGCAGGAAAAACGGTTGTACAGATTTATGTGTCCGATAGATTAAGCTCACTTACAAAGCCTGTCCGTGAGCTTAAAGCATTCAAAAAGATATATCTTGAACCAAAGGAAAAAAAGACATTAACATTTACCCTGAAGAAAAGCGATTTTGAAAGCTATGACCCGAATTTGAAAATGAAAACAATGGAAGAAGGCTATTATGACATTTCCGCCGGATTGTCGTCACGAGACCTGCATGCATGCTGCAGTGTTTATGCAGATGTAGAGTCGCCTTATTCTTATGGCGGCAGCACATCAATAAAAACCATATATGAAAACCCGAAGCTTAAAGCTGTATTAAAGGACTTTTTTGAGCAGATGCAGTATCCGTGGTCAGTTGTTCTGACAAGCTACGAATATACGTCACAGGATACCCTTGAGCTTATAATGAATCAGGTTGAATCCAGCGAAAATGACAGACAAATTCTATACAAAAAACTAAAATCTGTAAAAAAACATTAAGCAGAGGCGACCGATGGTCGCCTCTTTAACTTATAAATTTAAATTTTTCTTTCAAACTTTCTGTTCATTTCTTTGTTTGCACAAAGAAACGAACCAAAGAAATGCACAAGCTTTTTCTTTTCTTCGAAACAGAAAAAGCTTGAACAAAAAGAAAAAATTCTATGCATGAATTTGTCACTTAAATAATAATGTTTCCCTGTACCTGGCAACTTCATAATTACAAAATTAAAAGTCCATTTATAGATGGTTGCAAAAAAAATAATTTGCAGGTTCATAATTTCAAAGCTTTCTCAAAATAAAAGCATTAAAAACATGGGTGGAATATGTCTGAAGTTGACTTTTAATTATGAGTTTGCTTATTATCAGTCAGACACTGCCTTTTACGGGGAAACAGTCTGAATTCAGTTACAATTATAAGTTTTTATTTTCTTTGTTCAAACTTTCTTTTTATAAGAAAGTTTGTGCATTTCTTTGTAACTTTCTTTGTGCAAGCAAAGAAAGTTAAGAACAAGAATATAGCGCTAAATTTAAATTTATATTCATAAAATAAGGGCGACCGATGGTCGCCCTTATTTATTATTTTTTTCTTTTTTCCATGAAATATTGCATTACCTGAAGTCCGAATATTACAGCGCCACCAATTACAAAGAAAAGTATACTGAATGTATCAACAGTCATTGCAGGCTGTGGAGTATCAAGCGACTGCGGTCCCATTACAACGGCATAAAGTGAGCCAAGCATAAGACCGATAATCGCATATACAGTCTGTGAACGGAACTTTTCAAGGGAACGCTTTACAAGTCTTATAACAAGAAGTATTCCCAAAATAACACCAACACCAAAGAACCCAACCTTCAAAATAGTTTCCATGCTGAAATTAAAATGAAGTATATCCTTGATAGCTGTCATAATCGGCATGTATGTACCGAAAATGAGAAGTATAGTTGAGCCTGAAATTCCCGGAAGTACCATTGCTGAAATTCCGAGCATGCCTGTCATTGTATAGAAAAGATAATCAAGAATATTTATACTTTCAGCTGCAACTGCTGCATCACCGCCCCCTGACGGATTCAAAACAGTAATCAGAACAACAAGACCAGCACCGATTAACGTAAAAATAAGGTTATAGTACTTGCTTTTTATTGTTGCCCATTCTTCCTTGATGATAAGAGGAATCGAGAAAATGATGAAGCCTAAAAAGAGTGAGCTTATCTGATAAATATGAGCTTCAAAGACACGCGTAAGAACAAGTACCGCCGAAACAAAACCAATAATCCAGCCTACACCAAGCTTCGATAAAAACCTAAGAGCAGTTTTAATCTTTGACTTGCGTTCTTCCTTTGAACTTCTGCCCGGAATAAATGCATCAAGGGAACCGATAAAATCATCATAACAGCCAAGCAGAAATGCTATTGTTCCTCCCGAAACACCCGGAACACTATCCGCAAGAGCCATTAAAAAACCGCAAATAAAAACCATATATTTTTCCTTCCTTTTTCAGACAAACAGCAAAAGATATTGTATCTTTTGCTGTTTGAAAAACTTATCAGATTAACGGCATATTAGTGATATTACTGCTGTATGTCACCGGCTGAGGTGTCGGTTCCGGATTAACAGGTTCATTCTTCTGAATTGTAACCTTGTTGTAAATGCTCATACCAGTACCTGCTGGAATAAGCTTACCAATAAGAACATTTTCCTTGAGTCCGACAAGGTTATCAACCTTACCTCTGATAGCAGCATCTGTAAGAGCCTTTGTTGTTTCCTGGAACGAAGCTGCTGAGAGGAAGCTGTCTGAATTAGAGGAAGCCTTTGTAATACCCTGAAGAACAGGAAGTGTTGTAACATATTCAAGGTTTTCCTCACCATTTTCAATTCTCGCCTTAATTGAAGCGTTAACTGCTTCAACCTCCTTCTTGTCAATTAATGTTCCTGTAAGCAGATAACTGCTTCCTGCTTCGTCAACCTTTACCTTTCTGAGCATCTGACGTACAATAACCTCAATGTGCTTGTCATTGATATCAACACCCTGCTGACGATAGGTTTTCTGAACTTCATGAATAATATAGTTCTGAACAGCCTGAACATCAAGAATTTCAAGAATATCTGAAGGGTAAACGCTACCTTCTGTAAGCTTTGTACCCTTGGTAATCTTTTCATTTTCCCTTACACGGATTTTAAGGTTATAAGGAATCATATAAGTTTCAGATTCATTTGTTTCATTATTAGTAACAATAATATTTCTTGTAGTTTTAATTTCTTCGATGTGAACCACACCATCAATTCTTGAAAGAATTGCAGCGCTCTTAGGACGTCTTGCTTCAAAGAGTTCTTCTACACGCGGGAGACCCTGTGTAATATCTTCTGCATTGGCGATACCACCTGTGTGGAAGGTTCTCATTGTAAGCTGTGTACCAGGTTCACCGATTGACTGAGCTGCAATAATACCAACAGCTTCACCAACACCGACAATATTATTGTTTGCAAGGTTTGCACCATAGCACTTAGCACATGCACCGCTCTTTGACTTACAGTGAAGAACAGAACGGATTTTAATTCTTTCAACACCGCTTTCAACGATTTTCTTAGCGTCAGCATCAGTAAGAAGCTTATCCTTGGACATTATTATATCTCCTGATTTTTCATCTCTTAAATCTTCAACGAGATATCTGCCCACAAGTCTTTCGCTGAGCGGTTCGATTATTTCGTCACCATTCTTGATTTCGTAAACTTCAATACCATCATGTGTGCCGCAGTCATGCTCTGTAATAATAACATCCTGTGAAACGTCAACAAGACGTCTTGTGAGGTAACCCGAGTCAGCGGTACGGAGCGCTGTATCGGCAAGACCCTTTCTGGCACCACGGGAAGAAATAAAGTATTCGAGAATGTTAAGACCTTCACGGTAATTGGCTCTGATAGGGATTTCGATTGTTGTACCTGATGTGTTTGCGATAAGACCACGCATACCTGCAAGCTGTCTTATCTGGTTGATACTACCACGGGCACCAGAGTCAGCCATCATGAAGATTGGGTTATACTTGTCAAGACCATTTTTAAGGGCAGCTGTTACGTCATCTGTAACCTTATTCCATACAGAGATAACCTTTGCAGACTTTTCTTCTGATGAGATATAACCATAGTTATACTGATTTGTAATAGTTTCAATCTTTTTGTCTGCCGCTGCAAGAATATCCTTCTTTTCAGACGGAATTGTCGCATCACAGACAGCAACTGTAATTGAAGCTCTTGTTGAGTACTTGAAGCCAAGAGCCTTAACCTTGTCAAGAACTTCAGAAGTAGTTGTTGTACCATGGATTCTGATACATCTTTCAATAATGTCAGAAAGCTGCTTTTTACCTACAAGGAACGCAACCTCAAGGTCAAACTGCTTTTCTGAGTTTGTTCTGTCAACATATCCGAGATTCTGCGGAATGTTTTCGTTGAATATAAGACGGCCTACTGTACAGTCAATAATCTTTGAAACTGTCTTTTCGCCGATTTCCTTTGTAATTCTTACCTTGATTGCAGCATGAAGTGAAACATCATGTTCATGATAAGCCATAAGCGCTTCGTTCACATCTCTGAACACCTTGCCTTCGCCCTTTTCACCAGGCTTGAGCATTGTAAGATAGTATGAACCAAGTACCATATCCTGTGAAGGAACAGCAACAGGTGAACCATCTGAAGGCTTTAAGAGGTTGTTTGCCGCAAGCATGAGGAATCTTGCTTCTGCCTGTGCTTCTGCTGAAAGCGGAAGATGAACAGCCATCTGGTCGCCGTCAAAGTCGGCGTTAAACGCTGTACATACAAGCGGATGAAGCTTGATTGCACGACCTTCAACAAGAATCGGTTCAAACGCCTGAATACCAAGTCTGTGAAGTGTAGGCGCACGGTTAAGCATTACCGGATGGTCCTTGATAACATTTTCAAGTGCATCCCATACTTCTGCTGACGCTCTGTCAACCATTTTTCTTGCGCTCTTTATATTTGCAATAACCTTTGTATCAACAAGTCTCTTTAATACAAATGGTTTGAAAAGTTCAAGTGCCATTTCCTTAGGAAGACCGCACTGATACATTTTAAGCTCCGGTCCTACTACGATAACCGAACGTCCTGAATAGTCAACACGCTTACCGAGAAGATTCTGACGGAAACGTCCCTGCTTACCCTTGAGCATGTCAGAAAGTGACTTGAGAGCACGGTTGTTTGGACCTGTAACAGGTCTGCCATGACGACCGTTATCAATGAGTGCGTCAACAGCTTCCTGAAGCATTCTCTTTTCGTTTCTTATGATAATGTCAGGAGCTTCAAGCTCGAGCATTCTTTCAAGACGGTTATTTCTGTTGATAACTCTCCTGTAAAGGTCATTTAGGTCAGATGTTGCATAACGTCCGCCGTCGAGCATTACCATAGGACGGATATCAGGCGGAATTACAGGAATAACATTCAGAACCATCCATTCAGGCTTATTTCCTGAAAGTCTGAACGCTTCGATTATTTCAAGTCTCTTTAAAAGCTTTATTTTCTTCTGACCTGCCGGAAGACCTTTGAGTTCTTCCTTTAAATCATCAGAGCAGACTTCAAGGTTATTTCTCCATACAGCGTCAACCTCGGCAAATTTCTTACATTCGTCACAGTCACATGTAAGAGGTGAATGTGTACATGAAACCTTTGCGCCATCCAGAGAAACCTTACCCTGATTGATAAGTCTTTTCTTAAATACGTCAAATCTTTCAGGGTCATATTCCTTGAGAAGCTTCTGAATTGCTTCTGCACCCATTTCGGCAACAAATTCATCGCCGTACTTTTCACGTGCATCCATATACTCCTTTTCAGAAAGGAGCTGCTTCTTGATAAGCTCACCTGTATTACCCGGATCTATAACAATATATTTTGTAAAATAAAGAATTTCCTCAAGACGCTTCTGTGAAATTTCAAGTACCTGACCGATTCTTGACGGTGTACCCTTGAAATACCAGATGTGTGAAACAGGAGCAGCAAGCTCAATGTGTCCCATTCTTTCACGTCTTACCTTGGCTCTTGTAACCTCTACTCCGCAGCGGTCACAGACTTTACCCTTAAAGCGGATTTTCTTGAATTTACCACAGTGACATTCCCAGTCCTTTGTAGGTCCAAAAATCTTTTCACAGAACAGACCGTCCTTTTCAGGCTTCTGTGTTCTGTAATTTATTGTTTCAGGTCTTTCAACCTTACCGTATGACCAGCTTCTTATCTGATCAGGTGAAGCAAGACCGATTTTAATTGAATCAAATGTATTGAATTCCAAAGCTTTACCTCCTCGTCAGTATTACGACATGACACCGTAAAAGGAATTATTCCTTTTACGATGTTTTATTTTAATCAGATTTCTTCGTCGTCCATGGACAGATCAAAGCTGAATATATCCTCTGAATCCGGATCGTCAAGATCCCCGAGAATTTCATCATCTTCTTCTCCGTCTTCCAGAGTGTAGCCTGCATCTTCCATTTCGGAATCATTAACTTCCGCATCTGCATTTTCATCTGCAAATGAAACAGGCTGAGGTATAATATCATCATCGTCATCAAATGACTGTTTTAAATCAATTTCGTTCTGCATCTCGTCAAGAACTCTGACATCAAGACAAAGTGACTGGAGTTCCTTGATAAGAACCTTGAAGGATTCAGGAATACCCGGCTTCGGAACATTCTGACCCTTAACAATTGACTCATATGTGTTGACACGTCCTACAGTATCATCCGACTTAACTGTAAGGATTTCCTGAAGTGTATATGCAGCACCATAAGCCTCAAGTGCCCAAACTTCCATTTCTCCGAATCGCTGACCACCGAACTGTGCCTTACCGCCGAGTGGCTGCTGTGTAACAAGTGAGTAAGGACCTACGGAACGTGCGTGAATCTTATCGTCAACGAGGTGGTGAAGCTTGAGGTAGTACATGTAACCTACTGTTACACGGTTATCAAACTGCTCACCTGTACGACCGTCATAAAGAACAGTCTTACCGTCCTCATCCATTCCCGCAGCTCTGAAGCAAGCTCTGATGTCATCTTCGTGAGCACCGTCAAATACCGGAGTCATAACATGCCATCCAAGTGCCTTTGCAGCCATACCAAGGTGAACCTCGAGAACCTGACCGATATTCATACGTGAAGGTACGCCGAGAGGATTAAGCACAATATCAAGCGGAGTACCATCAGGCAGGAACGGCATATCCTCCTGCGGAAGAATTCTTGAAACGACACCCTTATTACCATGACGTCCCGCCATCTTATCGCCAACAGAAATTTTTCTTTTCTGAGCAATGTAGCATCGAACAAGCATATTAACGCCCGGACTAAGCTCGTCACAGTTGTCTCTTGTAAATATCTTTACATCAACAATAATACCTGATTCACCATGTGGAACCTTGAGTGAATTGTCTCTTACTTCTCTTGCCTTTTCACCGAAAATAGCTCTTAAAAGTCTTTCTTCGGCTGTAAGCTCTGTTTCACCCTTCGGTGTAACCTTACCTACAAGGATGTCACCTGAATGAACCTCGGCACCGATTCTGATAATACCGTTTTCGTCAAGGTCTTTAAGAGCGTCTTCACCCACATTCGGAATATCTCTTGTAATTTCTTCAGGTCCGAGCTTTGTATCACGGCATTCAATCTCATATTCTTCAATATGAATAGATGTGTATACGTCATTTTTAACAAGGTTTTCATTAAGAAGAACAGCGTCCTCGTAGTTATAACCTTCCCATGTCATAAATCCGATAAGGGCATTCTTACCAAGTGAAATTTCACCGTCTGCTGTAGCAGGACCGTCCGCAAGAACCTGACCCTTTTCAACCCTTTCACCTACATCAACAATAGGTCTCTGGTTGATACATGTGCCCTGGTTTGAACGCTTGAATTTTGTAAGCTGATACTTTGTATCAACACCCTGATCGTCCTTTACAGTGATTTCGTCAGCGCTTACAGCAGTAACTGTACCTGCGCCCTTTGAAATAATACAAACGCCCGAATCAACTGCCGCCTTGTATTCCATACCTGTGCCGACAAAAGGTCTTTCCGTTTTAAGAAGCGGAACTGCCTGTCTCTGCATGTTTGAACCCATGAGCGCACGGTTTGCGTCATCGTTTTCAAGGAACGGAATCATTGCAGTCGCAACAGATACTACCATCTTAGGAGATACGTCCATGTAGTCAACAAGATCACGGTCGCACTCAAGAATCTGTTCACGGTATCTTGCATTTACCTTAGGTCTTGCAAGCTTTCCTTCTTCTGTAAGCGGTTCATTTGCCTGCGCTACAATAAAGTTGTCTTCAACATCAGCTGTCATATAAACAACTTCATTTGTTACAACACCTGTTTCCTTATCAACCCTTCTGTACGGAGCTTCAATAAAGCCGTATTCGTTGATTCTTGCAAATGTTGCAAGATAAGAAATAAGACCGATGTTAGGACCTTCAGGTGTTTCGATAGGACACATTCTGCCGTAGTGGCTGTAGTGTACGTCACGGACTTCAAATCCGGCTCTGTCTCGTGAAAGACCACCCGGACCGAGGGCTGAAAGACGTCTTTTATGTGTAAGCTCTGCAAGCGGATTGTTCTGGTCCATGAACTGTGAAAGTGGAGATGAACCAAAGAATTCCTTGATTGCGGCTGTAATTGGTCTGATATTAACGAGTGCCTGAGGAGTAATTGTTTCCATATCCTGTGACTGGAGATTCATTCTCTCTCTTACAACTCTTTCCATTCTTGCAAATCCGATTCTGAACTGATTCTGCAGAAGCTCACCCACAGAACGGATACGTCTGTTGCCGAGGTGGTCGATATCGTCAACAAATCCGACACCCTCGCAAAGGTTAAGATAGTGGCTGATTGTTGCGTAGATATCGTCGAGAATGATATGCTTCGGAACAAGCTCATCCACTCTCTTTTTAACGCTTTCTTCTATTTCTTCAGCATCAGCAGAAGTTTCAAGAATTTCCTTTAAAACCTTGAATGAAACCTTTTCATTGATACCGTATTTTGTCACATCAAAATCAACATAGCCGGAAATGTCAACCATGCCGTTACCGATAACCTTAACTTCCTTTTGAACCATTCTGGAAGCATTTTCGCCTGTTTCAGTAACAAAATATTCCTTTACTTCAACTGTAAGGTAAACCTCATATACGCCCGCCTGTTCGATTTCAACAGCCTTTTCGTAAGTGAGCTTGTCACCCTCATCAGCCATAATTTCGCCTGTAAGCGGATTAATAACAGGTCTTGAAAGAACGTGACCTGAAATTCTTGAAGCAACGCCAAGTTTCTTATTGAACTTGTAGCGTCCGAAACGTGCAAGGTCATATCTTTTTGCGTCAAAGAAAAGATTGTTAAGATGCGAAATTGCACTTTCAACCGTCGGCGGTTCGCCCGGTCTCAGCTTTTTATATACATCAATCAGAGCGTCGGAATTATTTTTAGTTCCGTCCTTCTGAAGAATTGTCTGTGAAAGTCTTTCGTCATTGCCGAAAAGCTCAAATATTTCTTCGTCAGAGCTTACGCCGATAGCTCTGATAAAGGTTGTAAGAGGAATTTTTCTGTTTTTATCAATTCTTACATAAACAACATCGCTTGAATCCATTTCATATTCAAGCCATGCACCTCTGTTAGGAATTACAGTGGACTTGAAAAGGTCCTTACCTGTCTTATCCTTTTCAAAGGAATAGTAAACACCCGGTGAACGAACAAGCTGTGAAACGATAACACGTTCTGCACCGTTGATAATAAATGTACCGCTTTCTGTCATAAGCGGAAAATCGCCCATGAAGATTTCGCTTTCCTTTACATCTCCTGTTTCCTTGTTCCACAATGTTGCTGTAACACGAAGCGGAGCTGCATAAGTTACGTCTCTTTCCTTACACTCTGCAATGGTATACTTCGGGGTATCATCAATCTTGTAATCTACAAAATTCAGAACAAGATTTCCGTTATAATCGGTAATTGCCGACACATCACGGAAAACCTCTTTAAGACCCTCATCCTTAAACCACTGATAGGAATTTTTCTGCACCTCGATAAGATTCGGAATTTCAAGAGCCTCATTGATTTTACTGAAACTCATTCTTGTATTCTTTCCGAGCTGCGTTGGTTTTACATTCACCATAGGCGGAACCCTCCTTGTTTTTTTGCGGCGTATATACTGCCGGAAGATACGACTTGACAGAAAATAAATTTATGTGAATTTTTTTAAAAAAGTCCTTGACATAACGTCAGATATGTGATATACTTTTCTATTAAAAAAATAAAATCAAGCCATACTGATACAGTATATTATTATACAACATTTATATCAATTTGTCAAGTACTTTATTAACAAAAACCTTTTTACAATTTTTATTTTTATCCACTATTAAAAATTATTATTAAATTTTTGTATTTTGTATAAATTCACTTGATTTCAAGGCGTAAAAAGTGTATAATATTCATATACTTATTGAAAGGATGCAAATATGTATGAAAGTATTAATAGACAATGAAATTTCCGCCAACATCGCAGCAGCCAAGGTAATGAGAATAACAATATATATCTACGCTTTTATTTATCTTCTTGATGTTCTGGGGATTTTTGTAGTACCTCTTAAAGCAATGACTGTTACATTTCTTATATGCGCTGCTTTGCTTATAACCCCAACTATTCTTATCAAGTTTTCCATGCAGGAAAAAAAGTGGCTCAAATATGTCATTGTACTCCTTTCTGTTGCGTTTATATCCGTGTCAGCGGCAGTTTTGTCATACCACGTAAAAACTGTATACATATACCCTATTGCAATAGCAAGTCTTTATTTTTCAGGTTCATTGAATTTATTTGCCACAATATCAACAATTATCTGTATAAGTATCGGGCAGTTTGTATCTTTTTTTCTGACTTATGTCACAGATGAAAATATACATAACTTTAAAAAATTATGTTTATTTCATATACTTCCCAATGCACTGACAGTTTTTGCAGTTGCAATGATTTTCAATATGCTCAGCAAGCGTACTGCAAAAATCCTGACCAATTTATCCGAAACCTATCAGAAAGCAAGAGAAAACGATGCACTTCGTCAGGAAAAAATGATTGCTGAAAATGCAAATAAAGCCAAAAGTGACTTTCTTGCCAATATGTCCCATGAAATCAGAACGCCTATCAACGCTATTATAGGCATGAATGAAATGGTACTTCGTGAAAGCGAAAAACAAACGGTACTTGAATACGCTTCAAATATTCAGGCTGCCAGCAACACCCTCCTGTCAACTGTAAATGACATTCTTGATTTTTCAAAAATCGAATCAGGAAAGATGGAAATTATTGTCAGTGAATATAATCTCGGAAAGGTTCTTAATGACGTTATAACAATGATAGAAGTCAAAGCCAAGCAGAAGAATCTGACCTTCAGTGTTCATGTGGACGAGAATATACCGGAGAAACTCATAGGTGATGAAATCAGAATAAAGCAGGTTCTTATAAATCTCTTAAACAATGCAGTCAAATATACTCCCAACGGCTTTATAGAACTTGAAATAAAAGGAAGCACAGACGCAAATTCTGATACGGTAAACCTTGAAATGGCTGTAAAGGATTCCGGAATAGGCATTCAGAAGGAAAACCTTGCTGCAATGTTTGAAGGCTTCCAGCGATTTGATATTATTAAAAACAGGCATATTGAGGGTTCAGGTCTGGGACTTGCCATTACACATAAAATCATTACTATGATGCAGGGTAGAATTGATGTAGACAGTGTTTACGGCGAAGGCTCTGTATTTACAATTTATGTCAGTCAGAAAATTGCGGGTAATGAAAGAATTGGTAATTTTGAAAGCAAATACCGTAAAACATATGCTTCAAAAAGTAAGTATTCTGCGTCATTCACTGCTCCAGAAGCGGAAATACTTGTTGTTGATGACAACTCTATGAATATCACGGTTATAACAAATCTGCTGAAAAATACACTTGTAAAACTTACAACCTGTATGAGCGGCTATGAAGCACTTGAAATAATGGAAACAAAAAAATTTGATATTGTCCTTCTTGACCATATGATGCCCGAAATGGATGGTATTCAGACGCTCCACTGTGTAATGCAGATTCCGGACCATCTCAATGCTGATACTCCTTTCATCGCCCTTACCGCAAATGCTATTGCAGGCGTAAAAAACATGTATCTGTCAGAAGGCTTTACCGACTATATAAGCAAGCCTGTTGATGCTGTTGCCCTTGAAGAAATGCTTGCAAAATATATTCCGAAAGAAAAGCTGATAACTGACGGAAATCAAACCAGCAAGGCAGCAGAAGCTGCAGAAAGTCCGGAAAAAGCTTCTGCCGAAAAACAGCCGGAAGATGAGATTAATACCGATGAAAGCCTTATAGACCGTGAAACCGGAATTGCCAACTGCGGAAATATGGAAAAGCTTTATAACAAGATACTTAAAATGTTCTGCACAATGTACGAAGAAAAGCATTCAGAGCTTAACAGAAACTTTGAACAGCAGGACTGGCAGAATTACATAATAAATATTCATTCCTTAAAATCAAATGCGTATAATATAGGCTGTGCAAAGCTTGGTGACCTCTGCTTAAAGCTTGAGCTTTCATCGAAAAATGTTGCGGCTGATAAGAATAAGGAAGAAGAAATCGCATTTATTGAAAATAATCATTCTGATGCAATGAAGCTGTTTACAGCCGTAAAGGAATATATCGAAAGCAACTAAAAAATGCCCCGAATGTTACAAAATCATTCGGGGCATAATTACAGCACTGATTATTTACAGTATTCTTTCAAGGGTTGTCTTCTGCACTGAAAGTCCGCATTTTTCATAAAATCTCTTTGCACCTTCATTGCATTCCCAGACGTTAAGAGTAAGATTATAAAATCCTTCCCTTTCTGCAAAATCCACAAGATAATCAAAAAGCATCCTGCCAATTCCCCTGCCTCTTAAACTGCTGTCAACACACAAATCATCAAGATACAAGGTTTTAATATTACACAGTGCAGTACTGCCCTGTGTATTTTCAATAACACACATAGCATAACCGGCAACTCTTTTATTCTCATCATCATACGCAACAAAAAGAGGTTTATTATCGTCAGCGATAATATCCCTTATCTGTTGCGCATCATATTTCTGACCGCCGTTTTTAAAAAGGTCAGGTCTGCCCTCACTGTGTACAGTACAGATTTGTACAAGCAGTCTTTCAATGTCAGAAATATCACTTTCCAAAGCTTTTCTTATTTTCATTTTTCTTTACCTCTCATTAAACAATACCGTACAGATATAATTTCTGTACGGGCAGACTGTAGAAAAACCTCAATATTAAATTTTGTGCCGATTAAATCGGCAGATTTAAATTACAAAGGCAGGATAGTAAGGGGACGCTTTTTCTTGCAAAGCGTCCCCTCTTGAAAAACAGCCCACCGGGCTGTTTTATCAATTCACCTCTCGTAAATGCGCCTTCGATAGGGGATTTTCGCTCACTGCGGTGAGCGACCAAAGGCTCTGCCTTTGGATTCCGCCAGCATTTTTGAAAAATTGCTGGACCAAAAAACTT
>SVNU01000044.1 GCA_015066715.1 Ruminococcus sp.
TGAACAAAGAAAATTGAAGCGTCATAATTTAAAATACAATCATACTGTTTCCCATTAAAAGAACTACCATACCCGATAAAAAGCAAACTATTGCAGATAATCTGCATAAAACGCAATTCTCCCCGCAAATTAAGTTGTAGTTTGAGAAAGCTTGAAATTTCGAACTTACAAATTCTATTTTAATTGCAACCATCTATAAATGGACTTTTAATTCTGCAATTATGAAGTTGACAGGTACATGGAAACATTATTATTTAAGTTACAAATTCATGTATAGAATTTTTTCTTTTTGGTCAAGTTTTTTCTTTTTCGAAGAAAAGAAAAAACTTGTGCATTTCTTTGGTTCGTTTCTTTGTGCAAGCAAAGAAATGAACAGAAAGTATGAAAGATAAATATAAATTTAAAGCTTCATCTATTAAACTTCTTCAACAATCCAATACACCTTTTCAGCTATGTGCAATTTTTTATTATCTGAAAAAACGGCTTTTTCTTGCTTTATAAACTAAAACATGCTATAATAAATATAATATGTATTTATAAAAAAGGAGGACGAGATATTATGTCAGAGTGGACACTGCAGCAGCAGGACGCTATTGACGCTCGCGGCCGTTCAATAATAGTTTCAGCTGCGGCAGGAAGCGGAAAAACCTCCGTTCTTATAGAAAGGCTTATCAGAATAATTTCCGACAGAGAAAATCCGGTCAACATAGAAAATATGGTAGTTGTAACATTCACAAATGCAGCCGCAGCAGAAATGAAGCAGCGACTGTCCATGGCGCTTTCAAGAAAGCTTGCAGAAAATCCTTCTGACAGATGGCTGGCAAGGCAGCATGCTTTTTTAGGCATGGCATCAATTTCTACCATACACTCTTTTTGCTTTAACCTTATAAGAGATAATATTACACATCTTTCACTGTCAGCTGATTTCAGAATTCTTGATGAAGCAGAAGAAGGACTATTTTCAGATACTGTTTTAAAATCGCTTATTGAAGAAATGTATGATAAACATCCGGAGGACATGAAGCTCCTGTGCGATAATTTCTGCACAAACAATGATTCACTTCTTTTTAATCTGATACTTTCTCTGCACAAAAATGTTTCGGCGATTCCTTTTTACGAAAACTGGCTGAAAAAGCTTGATGGTTTTTACGACAGCACAATGTATGAAGACATGTATATGTCCGGCATAAAAGCAAAGCTTTCTTCATGCAGAGAAAATCTCGGAGAATTGATTCGCATCGCTGAAGGACTTGACGAAATCAAGCTTTGCGAAATGCTTGATGAGGACATGAATATTTTAAATAAAGCATCGGAGCACTTTGAAAAGGGCAGCTTTGCCGATATGGCAGATTATCTGATGACTGTAAAATTCAAAAGTTTTCCTGCAACTAAAAAGGACAAAATTTACCCCGAAGAAAGGGAGTATATAAGAAGCAAAAGAACATCTGTAAAAGAAATTCTTCAGGGATTTCAAAAACTTAAAAGTATTGTTGTAAACGTAAAGGACGATTGTCAAAGACATAAAAATATCATGCATATTCTTTCAAAGCTGATAAAAGAATATGATAAAAGGCTTTTTGAGTATAAAACTGAAAAAAACGCCGTTGGCTTTGATGATGCCGAACAGATAACCTTACAGCTTCTTGCACAATGTGATGAAAACGGAAATATTGTCAAATCTTTGCTTGGTGAGGAAATATCGCAAAATTACGATATTATTCTGGTGGACGAATTTCAGGATTCAAACGACCGTCAGGATATGATTTTCAGACTTCTTTCACGAAACGGAAATGCCGAAAGCTACGGCAATAACCTTTTCTTTGTCGGTGATGTCAAGCAGTCTATTTACCGTTTCAGACAAGCAAATCCGGATAACTTTATAAATGTCGCAAAAATGTTCGCACCATACAAAAAGGATGACAGCAGCAATGCCTGCATAAAGCTTAGCCGTAATTTCAGGAGCTCACCTCAGGTTATTGATTTTGTAAACTATGTATTCCGCAATATTATGTCCGAAAAAACAGGTGATATTAATTATGACGAGGACGAATTTCTTGTAAACGGAAGCTCCTTTTTCGAATACGACCGTGATACGCACATAATGCTCGTTGATAAATCACAGGACAGCGAGGACGCTGAAAGCCTCTGCATTGCATCAAAAATCCGTGAAATGATTGATAACGGTGTTCCCGTTTCGGACAGGGACGGAAAACCAAGACCCTGTGAAATGAAAGACTTCTGTATACTTTTAAGAAACAAGAAAATGAATAATGTATATGAGGAAAGCCTGCGAAAATACGGGCTTGAGGTAAACTGTGAGGATGTTTCAGGTTATCTTAAATCAAGAGAAATTTCAGTTTTATTGAATATTTTAAGAATCATTGATAATCCCTTACATGACATTGCGCTTTCATCGGTTATGATGTCCCCGATGTTTATGTTTACAGCCGATGATATGGCACAGCTTCGTCTTATAAATAAAAAAGCAAAGCTTTATAATAACCTTTCTGCCGCACTCGGCAAGGCAGACAAGCCACCGCTTCTTGATACGGAAAGTATGCTATATCAGAATGGGGAAAAATTTTACAATCTTATTGCCGAGCTTCGCCTTGCAGCTTCCTTTTATACTCTTTCTGAAATGATTCAGATTATATATGACCGTACCGATTTCATGTCGGTTGTAGGACTTTACAAAGATGCTGACAGAAAAAGAGCAAATCTACGTATTCTTCTTGAATATGCAAACAGCTATGAATCGGCAAGCGGTGGAGGAATAGGCGGATTCATAAGATACATTGACAGAATTTCCGAATCAAAGGGCGACTTTAAAAGCGCCGGCGGCAGTTCCTCCACACAAAACTCCGTTTCAATAAAGACTATGCATAAGTCAAAGGGACTGGAATTTCCTTTTGTGTTTATAGCTGAATCCGATACCGCTTTCAGCAAACAAGACGAAAGAAAACCGTATCAGTTTTCATCTGATATGGGAATCGGCATGAGGCTTCAGAATAAGGAAAAATACGAACGCTTCAAAACTGTTCCCTACGAGGTTATAAACAGCTATAATAAAAACAAGGCAATAGGGGAAGAAATGCGTATTATGTATGTTGCCCTTACACGAGCAAAGGAAAGACTTTTTATAACCCTTGATATATCAGAAAAGGCTGCCCGTAAGGCGGTAGAGTATTCAGAGGATATTTACAAAAACAGCGGTATCACTCCTGAACTTGCCGGCTCTGCCGATTCAATGAGCGACTGGCTTGTTATGGCTCTGATTTCACATCCCAAAGCGGCAATGCTTCGTGAACATTTCGGAATTTACGAAAGCTTCAGATATAACGATAATTTCAACCTTAGCTTTGAAAAGGCAGAGCCTTACGAAAACTATCAGGAAATCACAGACAGTACCCCTGAAGAAAAGTATGAATTTGATGAATCAGCGGCACAGAAGCTCCGTGAAGCCTTTGATTTCAGATATGATGATTCACTTGTAAAGGTCACATCAAAGCTTTCCGTTTCGGACATTTCAAAGAATGATGATACACAGCTTCTTCTGCTGAAACGTCCGGATTTTGCTTCGGATAACGGCGAAATGTCAGCAGCGGAAAAAGGAACTGCACTTCACAGCTTTTTGCAGTTTGCGGATTTCAACAGACTTGAACAGGATTTTGAAGCCGAAAAGGATTGTATGATTAAATACGGGCATATAACCAAAAAACAGGGAACGGCTGTAAAAAAAGAAGATATAGACGCATTTTTAATTTCGGATTTATACAGTGAAATAAAAAATGCTTCAAAAATCATACGTGAAAGAAAATTTCTTGTTTCCATTGAAGACCTGGAGCTTGATGACGAATTCGGCACGCTTTATGAGGGTACAGACGGAATGATAGGCGGTATTATGGATATGATTATCGAAAAGGATGACAGCGTAATACTTGTTGATTATAAAACCGATAAGGTTGAAAAGGCTTCCCAGCTGGCAGACAGATACCGCAAACAGCTGCTTCTGTACAAAAAAGCCCTTGAAATAATTCAGAAAAAGCCTGTACAGTCAGCAATGATTTATTCATTCTTCAAAAAAGAAAGCGTAAAGGTTTTCTGAAAAAAGCTTTTTGCAATTTTTATGGAAATTAATATTTATTTATGGTATAATAAAAATATAAAAAATAAGGAGAAATATAATATGGCAAATTACTCCAGAAAAGTTATTGCCGACGGTGTCGGATATTCAACAATAATTGACCCCAAATTCAAAACCAATAAGGTTCAGGTGATGTTTATTACAGATCTTCTGAAGGAAGCGGCAGCAGAAAATGCTATAGCTGTCGGAGTTATGGGGTCATCCAACTGCAAATACAAAAATATCAGTGAAATCACTGCAAAGCTCAATGCCCTTTACGGCGCAACAATAAATGTACACGTTTCAAAACAGGGCGATTACCAGAAGCTTTCCATAGGCGTTACATCCATCCACAATCGTTTTGCTCTTGAGGGTGAGGATATAAGCGGAGAGGTACTTGAAATTCTGCTTGACTGTATTTTCAACCCGAACGCCCAAAACGGTGAATTCGGGAATGAGCCTTTTGACTTCAGAAAAAAAGACCTTCTCGATACAATTGATGCGGAAATAAACAACAAGAGAGGATACGCTGTTTTACAGGCACACCGCAAGGCATTCCTTAACGAAAACAGCGGCAACTCCCCTTACGGCGATAAGGAAACAGCAGGTGCAGTTACCTCTGCACAGGCATACTCTGCATATAAAAAGCTTCTTTCTGATGCTCAGGTGGAGATTTACTTTGTAGGCTCTGAAGAAGACCCGTCAGTTGAAGAAAAAATGAAGCAGGCATTTTCATCCCTTGAAAGAAAGTCAGTTTCAAATGAATTTGTGGCATTAAGCCCCGCTAAAAACGATGTATGCCGCTATGAAGAAAAGCTTGATGTAAAGCAGTGCAAAATGGTTATGGCGTTCAAGTCGGATAATGAGGACAGATATGCAATGAAGCTTATGAACACTATCCTCGGCGGTACACCGTTCTCAAAGCTGTTTCTGAATGTAAGAGAAAAGCTCAGTCTTTGCTATTACTGCGCAGCCGCCTACACACCGTTAAAGGGTGCTGTATTCATTGACTGCGGCATTGAGGAGGATAATATTGAAAAGACTGAAACAGAAATTTTAAATCAGCTTGAGGAAATGAAAAAAGGCAATTTCAGTCAGGAAGATATAGACAATTCACTTCTTAGTATTGCAAACTCACTTAAAGGTGTGGGTGATACACCGTCATCATATATAAACTGGTATTACGGATGCTTTATACATGATGAGGTTCTGACTCCTGCACAGTCACTTGAAAGATACAGCTCAGTAACCAGAGAGCAGATTATTGACGCTGCAAATTCACTGAAGCTCGACACTGTGTATGTTATGAAGGGAGAATAATTTTTCATGGAAATACAGGAAATTTACTGCGCCCAGACAGGTGATAAATGCAACTATATAAAGCATGCCTCCGGGCTTGATATCTACATCTGCGAAATGAACGGCTTCAGCACAACAGAAGCTCTGTTCGGTACAAAATACGGTTCTATAAATACAATGTTCAAGACAAAGGATGATGCTGAATATACAGTCGTTCCGGAAGGAATCGCCCATTTCCTTGAGCATAAGCTTTTTGAAAACGAGGATTGTGACGCTTTTGCACTTTACGCAAAAACAGGTGCCAACGCAAACGCCTACACATCATTTGACCGAACCTGTTATCTTTACAGCTGTTCTGACAACTATCTTGAATCGCTGAAAATACTTCTGGGCTTTGTTCAGAGTCCGTATTTTACAAAGGAAACAGTTGACAAGGAGCAAGGAATTATAGGTCAGGAAATCAAAATGACCAATGACAATCCTGGCTGGAGAGTTCTTTTCAATATGCTCCGTTCAATGTATCACAACCATCCTGTAAAAATTGACATTGCAGGTACAGTTGAAAGTATAGCAAAAATTGATGCAGAGCTTCTTTACAAATGCTATAACACATTTTATAATCTTCACAATATGGTGCTTGTTCTTGCCGGAAATGTCAATACAGAGGAAGTTCTTGAGGTAGCCGACGAGCTGCTGAAACCATGTGAAGACATTGAGCTTGAAACAGTTTTTCCGGAAGAACCATATGAAATCATTGAAAAAGAAGTATATGAGCATTTACCTGTTGGCATGCCTATTTTCAATATTGGTATAAAATGCGCTCCCCTTTCGGGATATGAAAGACTTAAAGCCAACATGGAATGCTATATTGCAGGAAGCATTATTTCAGACCCGTCAGCACCGCTTTACCAGAAGCTTATAGAACAGAATCTTATCAATTCAACCTTCGGCTATGAGGTTTTTGACGGTGACGGCTTCTTTACGCTCATCTTCAGCGGTGAATCCTCTGACCCGAAAAAGCTTCGTGATATGCTTACGGAGGAAATTGAAAGGGTGAAAAAGGAAGGTCTTGACAGGCAGCTTTATGACAGCATAAAGAAATCAAGCTACGGCGAAATGGTTATGGAAAGCAATAACACCGAAGCTGTTGCTTCAAATCTTATTTCTGCTTTTATGTCAGAAACAATGCCTTATGATCAGATAAAAATTCTTTCTGAAATGACATATGACGACGTAATGGCAGCACTCAATACAAGATTTGACACAAAAAATCTTGTGCTTTCAGTAATTGAATAATTTTGACGGGAGGAATTATATGACTTCACTTGGTGTACTCGAAGAAAATCAGGTCGTATTTCCAAATCTCGGTCTTGACTTTGAGATTTCTGATACAGCCTTTACAATCGCAGGACTTGAAATAAAATGGTATGGGATTTTTATTACGGTCGGACTTTTGCTTGCGGTAATCTATGCTTTTAAAAATATGAAAAGCTACGGCATAGATCCGGACAGAGCAATTGATGTTATTATAGGCGGCGTTCTGGGAGGACTTGTCGGTGCAAGAGCATATTATGTTTTACTGAACTGGGACAGCTATTCGGACGACATCTTTTCAATTTTCAATGTACGTAACGGTGGACTAGCTATTTACGGCGGAATAATCGGTGCAGTTCTTGTTGCGGCTATAATCGCAAAATTCAAAAAGGTAAAGCTTCTGCCCCTTCTTGATATTGCAGGCGTAGGATTTTTACTCGGACAGGGAATCGGAAGATGGGGAAACTTTACAAATCAGGAAGCATTCGGCTGTAACACAGAAACCCTGTTTGGTATGAGCAGCGGAAAAATCCAGCAGTGGATAGCGCAGCACGGCAGTACTGCCACACTTCCTGCCGGAGAGGTTCTGGAAGTGTCCAAGCCTGTACACCCATGCTTTCTCTACGAATCAGTATGGTGTCTCTTAGGCTTTGTTGTCCTTGCAATACTTGCAAAGAAAATCAGAAAATTTGACGGACAGATTTTCCTTATGTATGCAGCATGGTACGGACTGGGAAGATTTTTTATAGAAGGTCTCAGAATAGACAGCCTTATGATTGGCTCTCTCAGAGTTTCACAGGGACTTGCGGCTGTCTGCTTTATCGCTTCTGTAATACTGCTGATAGTTTTCAGCTTAAAAGTAAGACGAATGGGCGATGACTATAAGCTTTACTGTGATACAGAAGAATCAAAAGCACTTCTGAGTGAATCGGAAGAAAATAACGATAATGAATCCGATGACAGCTCATCTGAAGGTGAAGAAACAGCAGATGACACCGAAGAAACAAAGGAGCCTGCTGAAATCAATGATACAGTACAGGAAAACGAAGAAAACACAGATACAGAAAACAAGGAGGAAAACTAATGGCAAATTTAATTAATGGTAAGGAAGTATCAGCTTCAGTAAAGCAGAGAGTAAAGAATGAAACAGAAAAGCTTATTTCTGAAAAAGGCATTACACCGGGACTTGCAGTAATCATTGTAGGTGATGACCCGGCATCAAGAGTTTATGTAAACTCCAAGAAAAAGGCATGTGCAGAAGTAGGATTCAACTCCTTTGAATATGCACTTCCTGCTGAAACAACACAGCAGGAGCTTATGGAACTTGTAGAAAAGCTTAACAACGACCCAAAGGTTAACGGTATTCTATGTCAGCTTCCGCTTCCGAAGCATCTTGACGAAAATGCAGTAATCAATTCAATTAAAGCCGAAAAGGATGTTGACGCATTCCATCCTTTCAATGTAGGTAAAATAATGATTGGTGACTTTGCTTTTCTGCCATGTACTCCTGCCGGCGTTATGGAGCTTATCGACAGTACAGGTACAGAAATTTCAGGTAAAAACTGCGTTGTAATAGGCAGAAGCAATATTGTCGGCAAGCCAATGGCCATGCTTTTGCTTCATAGAAGCGGCACAGTTACAATATGCCACTCAAAAACACAGAATCTTGCAAAAATCTGTGCCGAAGCTGATATTCTTGTTGCCGCAGTAGGACGTGCAAACTTTGTAACAGCTGATATGGTTAAGGAAGGTGCAGTTGTAATCGACGTAGGTATGAACCGACTCGAAAACGGAAAGCTTTGCGGCGACGTGGATTTTGAAGCAGTTGAAAAGAAGGCTTCATACATAACACCTGTTCCGGGTGGTGTAGGTCCAATGACAATTGCCATGCTCATGCAAAATACACTTACTGCGGCTAAAATGCAGAATGGTATAACTGAATAAGCACAGCCACCACAAACACGCTAATTTATGTTGTTTGTGGTGGTTTTCACATTACTGTTAATGCAACACCGCATAAAGAACGATTTTAATCTTTGTGGGGTATCACCTTAAGTAACTCCGAGAGGCTGTCAACAGCCTTTGATTTAAAGGCCATTTGTTACCAATACGCTACCAATACGTTGCTTAAGTATTAAAAAATACAACTCCTTAGTGCAGTTTACACAAAAAACAAACCCCGTAAATACGATATTTACGGGGTTAAATGTTTATTCCATAAGCTTTGATTAAGCGTTCATAGCTTCTTCAACAGCAACTGCACAAGCTACAGTCATACCAACCATTGGGTTGTTACCTGCACCGATAAGACCCATCATTTCAACGTGAGCCGGAACAGAAGATGAACCTGCAAACTGAGCGTCTGAGTGCATTCTGCCGAGTGTATCAGTCATACCGTATGAAGCAGGACCAGCAGCCATGTTATCAGGATGGAGTGTACGACCTGTACCGCCGCCTGAAGCAACTGAGAAGTACTTCTTACCCTTTTCGATACATTCCTTCTTGTATGTACCTGCAACAGGATGCTGGAATCTTGTTGGGTTAGTTGAGTTACCTGTGATAGAAACGTCAACGCCTTCCTTCCACATGATAGCAACGCCTTCTGTAACGTCGTTAGCACCGTAGCAGTTAACCTTTGATCTGAGACCGTCTGAGTAAGCCTTTCTGAAGACTTCCTTAACTTCACCTGTGTAGTAATCCATTTCTGTTTCTACATATGTAAAGCCGTTAATTCTTGCGATAATCTGAGCTGCATCCTTACCAAGACCGTTAAGAATAACTCTGAGTGGCTTTTTTCTAACCTTGTTAGCCTTTTCAGCGATACCGATAGCACCTTCAGCAGCAGCGAATGATTCGTGACCTGCAAGGAATGCGAAGCATTCTGTTTCGTCTTCAAGGAGCATCTTGCCAAGGTTACCGTGACCAAGACCTACCTTACGCTGGTCAGCAACTGAACCTGGGATACAGAATGACTGAAGTCCTTCACCGATTGCAGCAGCAGCGTCAGCAGCTCTCTTGCAGCCCTTCTTGATAGCGATTGCGCAGCCTACTGTGTAAGCCCACTTAGCATTTTCAAAGCAGATAGGCTGAATGCCTTCTACAAGCTTGTAAATGTCAAGACCCTTTTCTTTACAGACATCAGCACATTCTTCGATTGACTTGATGCCATACTGTTCTAAAACTGCGAGAATCTGTTTTTCTCTTCTTTCATATGATTCAAATAAAGCCATTGTACAAATCCTCCTTATTCTTTTCTTGGGTCGATAATCTTAACAGCATCGTCAACACGACCATACTGACCCTGTGCCTTTTCAAAAGCTGTGTTAGCGTCATCGCCTGCCTTGATGAAGTCCATCATCTTACCGAAGTTTACAAACTTGTAGCCGATGATTTCGTTGTCTTCATTAAGAGCGATACCTGTAACATAACCGTCTGTCATTTCGAGGTAACGAGGACCCTTTGCGAGTGTACCGTACATAGTACCAACCTGTGAACGGAGACCCTTACCAAGGTCTTCAAGACCTGCACCGATAACAAGACCGCCTTCTGAGAAAGCACTCTGTGAACGACCGTAAACGATCTGGAGGAAGAGTTCTCTCATAGCTGTATTGATAGCGTCACAAACGAGGTCTGTGTTTAAAGCTTCGAGAATTGTTCTGCCAGGGAGAATTTCAGAAGCCATAGCTGCTGAATGTGTCATACCTGAACAACCGATTGTTTCAACGAGAGCTTCCTGAATAACGCCATCCTTAACGTTGAGTGAAAGCTTACATGTACCCTGCTGAGGTGCACACCAGCCCACACCGTGTGTAAATCCTGAAATGTCAGCAATCTGAGTTGCCTTTACCCACTTTGCTTCTTCCGGAATCGGAGCAGCACCATGAGCAACGCCCTGCTTAACAGGACACATGTTTTCTACTTCATGTGAATAAACCATATTATAACTCCTTTCGCTATCAGAAAATATTTTCTGATATAGCATATATTTATATTATAATATATTTTTCGATTATAATCAAGTCCTTTTTTGCAAATTTTTCCTACTTTTTTGAGTTGTTTGTATTGTACAAGCAAAGAAAGTTAAAAACCAGAATAGAACGACAAACACAAATATAATGTTTCTACAATAAAAAAAGCCCGGACGGGCTTTTTTAGTTTTCAGTATTCTGTGTTTCAACTGTTGCTTCAGTTTCTTCAGAAAAAACGGTTTCTTCGATTGACTCTGAAGCCGGCTGGGTAACAGCTTCTGTTGTTTCAGTAATATTGTCAGCACACTCTGAAAATTTGATTACAAGGTTTAAATTAGGCATTTCAAATCCTGCAAGCCTTCCGTTTTTGTCAAAGCTTATTTCATACTTTCCAAGCTCTGCCTCACCTTCTGTTACAATCAGATCATCCTTTTCACTGCCTGTTATTTCAGGCTGGTCTGCAAGTTTGTCAGCAGTATCAATAAATGTTGATATAATCGACTTTAGTGGAAGTGCACTCTTTGGAACTGAAAAACTTAAGCCTTTATATGATGCTTCTACATTTGTATCATCAAATGATAGCACTACACCAGCGAGAGTGTTCGGAGATAAAAATTCAACATCCCAACTCCCCTTGCCATATCTCTGAAATTTCGCTTCTGAAATCGAACCATCATAGTCAATCTCTGCACTTATGCAAAATGACTTATTTAAATCGGGAGTACATTTTGCATTGCTATTACTTCCACATGCGCACAGGCTGATAATCATCATAATTGAAAAAACTAAAACGATTGAAATTTTCTTCATATAAAGCTCCTTAATATTATTTTATTCAAGCTTTACATTCCGTTTTATTTTTATTCTGCAATTTCTTTAAATGCCTTCGGAAGATTTTTTACTATATCCATAGCTGTCATACTCTGCATTGATAGTGCAGATGCTGCAATATCACCGGCAAGTCCATGAATAAACACACCCAGCGAAGCACATTCAGGAGAATTCAACCCCTGTGCTTTAAGCGACGCAATAATTCCTGCAAGAACATCGCCACTGCCGCCTTTTGCCATTCCCGGATTTCCGTTCGGATTAATAAAAACCTTATCGGAACCTGCAATTACTGTTCCTGCACCTTTCAGAACAACTGTAAGATTTTCGAATTCCTTTTTAAGCTCAAGAGCTGTTTCAAGCCTGTCAGACTGCACCATGTCTGTAGTTTTTGAGCAAAGCCTTCCCATCTCCGCAGGATGAGGTGTAACAATAATGTCTGACACGCTCTGCTTAATAATATCTATGCAGCCTTCAATGCAGTTTATTCCATCTGCATCAATAATTGTCGGACATTTTATATTTGTAACAAGCTTTTTTATAAGAATTTTTGTCTGCTCTGTAACGCCAAGACCACAGCCTACCAGAACTGCTGCGGCTTTGCCGGACAGATTAATAATCTTTTCATAATTATCAGCTGTGATATAACCTTCATCATCTGTTTCAAGGGGCACAAGCATTACTTCCGGAAGTCTTGACGCAATAACAGGCATAAGCGTTTTTGGAACAGCTGCCTGAACAAGTCCCGCACCGCTTTTCACAGCTGCTTCAAGCGCCATTATGCAAGCTCCGGGCATACATTCACTTCCGCATACTGTCAGAAGTCTGCCGTAATCCCCTTTATGTGAATCAGGCTTTCTGCGAGGCAGAACTTTCCTCATCATAGCGGAATCGGTTTCATTTATTATATACTCAAATTTTTCGGTATAGCAGTCAGGTATACAAATATCCGCAACTGAAATCTTTCCACAGAGTGATTTCAGCGGATATTGCGTCATTCCCACCTTTTTATATCCAAATGTAAGTGTTTTATAGGCAGCCGGCATACCGTTTGCTGCAACACCTGTCATACAGTTTCCGCCGCTGGGAACATCAACTGCAAGAATCCTGATATCCTTACAAGCAGAAAAAATCTCAGATATATTATCCGGAAGCTCACCATGAAAACCTGTTCCGAAAACGCCGTCGACAACAAGGGAAATACTTCCGGAATCAAGCAGTTTTTTTATTTCCTCTGTATTTTCAAGAATTTCCATATTGCCAAGACGATTATAATTCTTTTCTGAAATATCGGTTTTTGGCTTACCGCAAAGCAATGCCACAAAACATTTTATATCTGAATTTTCAAGAATACGTGCCGCAACAAAACAGTCTCCTGCATTATTACCGTTTCCACACAGAAAAACCACATTTTTAACAACTGATTCACTCAGCATTTCTTTGATTTTTTCTGCAAGCCTTGTTCCGGCTGTTTCCATAAGCTTTTCGTATGAGTTGCCGTTCCTGTCAGCTTCCGCCTCAAGAAATTTCATCTGTGCCGGTGTAACAATAATCATACAATCACCTTATTTTGCTGTGTAGAACGGCTCTGCGTCCTTGAATACCTTTTTTGCAAAGTCAGAAGAATAATCAATAAAGTCAATCGGAATATTGTTTGCATCAGGAAGTGCATTTTCAGATATCTCATCGTAAAGCTGCTCCGGTCTTTCCGGAAGCTTTCCTTCAAGGGCAACAAGATAGCTCTCATCTCTGCCTTTGAGCATAAGCTTTAAATATGCCGCCTTTATATATTCCTTGTCCCATAAGCTTTCAGAAATCTTTCTAACCATCTGAAGCGGATAATTCTTCGGATCACCGACAGATATTCTTGAGGTTTCCTTTTTAAGTTCCTTTGAAGCTTCTGTAATTGTTGACAGCATGTCATAATTCAAGATAATATTTGAACCAAAAGGATTTATTACTATGCCGTCAGCTTTATCAACAAATTTTTCCATATCCTTAAAGCCGGCTGCCATAATGGTATACTGAGTATTCATATCAAACTTTCTGTATTCGTTCCAGTCTGTAAAAAACGGATAGAATTTTTTTCCGTCCTTGTTTTCAAGAAGCGGAAAACCAATTCTGCTGTCATTGGAAATGTTAAGTTCTTTGCCTGATTTTTTGTCAACGACAAGCTTTGTGCTGTCAACCGGAATAATATATTCACCCTTGAAAATTTCATCAAAAAGAATCTGCCAGAGCTTCGGGTCAATATTATCTCTTTCCTGCTCCTGGAAAATAAAGTTTGCGGCTCTTATGAGATCAGGATTGACGATACTGCTTGTCTCCTTGTCTTTATCCTTGATTACAGGCTTTTTAATAATATCAAAAAGGTCTATTTTCAGATATGTCTGTCCATTGTCAATTACAATACAGTCAAAACCGCTCCTGTACAAATCACCGAAAAGTGCCATTCTGTACTTTACAGGATTTTCAGCTACATCGATTTTTTTGCCTTTATTTGAAATATGAACGTAATATTTCTGATAATATTCCCTGTCACTGAAAATATAAGCCGCCGCTCTTCCGCCCTCATTTCCTAAAAAATAGTTATTGGAATTTTCGGAAAAAGCAATCCAGAGCATTTCAGCCTGCTGAATTTCCTTTATAATTCTTACATATAACTCCTGATTTTTCTTTTCATTGAATTTTACAATCAATTTCTGTAATACTGACATAGTTTTCTCCTTTTAAATTTTATTTTCTTATTCTCAGATATGGTTTAATGCATTCCAGAGTTTTTTCATCCGGTGCAAAAACAAGACGTGATGTGCCGTTCTGACTGTCCGGAAAATCCGCATACATAAGCGGGCATTCTCCACCTACTGCGTGATAGACAGTTCCGTCAAAAGGCTGGTTATCGTATGTATCAAATTCAGTAAAATCCTTTACATCAACCGATAAAAGTGTAACACGCTTACGCTGTGAAATGATTTTATCAATATCAATCGAACCGTTTGTAACAATATATTCATACTCAATATTCATTCCTGTCAGAAGCCAGTAAATACCGTAAATAACAAGAGCAACTGCAAATAGTATGAATGTTGTAACAGAAAACGCAAGAAAAACAAGAATAGCTGTCAAAGCTATACCACAGCCAAAAACAGCAATTTTTTTCATGCCGTCTGATGATGTAGGTGTCTTTTTAACAAGCTGTTCTGAATATGTATCCATAAAAATTCTCCTTTTTTGACATTATTTTAAGAACCTTAATTTTAATTATAGCATAAAATAAAAAAACTTTCAAGAAAACTCTTGATTTTTTTTGAAATTTTGATATAATAGAGTTATAACATGTTGACTGAGAGAGTAAGGATTTTCAAAGAATACATTCAGAGAGAAATGGTCACAGGCTGAAAACCATTTTATGTATAAGTATTTCCCGAAGTTCACTCACGAGTGGCAGAGCCGAAGTTTCAGTACTGCGGGTGCTATATATTGTAAGCTCTGACGTAATATCTGCGTTAAGGATAAGGGAGTGTCTGCTCTTTTATAATAGGTGGTTAAAAAGCAAGTATGTCTTGTCCTGTTATGGGCAGGGCTTTTTTTATGCATTTTTAAAATAATTATGAGGTGATTTAATGAAACAGCAACTTGAAAACATTCAGAGTGCCGCTATGAATGAAGTAGCCAGCGCTGACTCAATCAAGACACTTGACGAACTCCGAATCAAGTATCTTGGAAAAAAAGGTGAGCTTACAGCAATTTTAAAGCAGATGGGTAAGCTTTCAGCTGAAGAAAGACCTGTTATCGGTCAGCTTGCAAACACTGTAAGAGAAAGCATTGAAAATGCCATTACAGAAAACATGACTGCACTTAAAAACAAGGAAAAGCAGCTTCGTATGGCTGCCGAATCAATCGATATTACCCTTCCCGGCAAAAAGCCAGCTGTCGGCAAGCTTCATCCTCTCAAAATCGTTGAAAACGAAATCAGAGAAATATTCCTCGGTATGGGATTTTCCGTTGCTGACGGACCGGAAGTCGAGTATGACTACTATAACTTTGAGGCATTGAATCTTCCGCCTGACCATCCTGCAAGAGATACTCAGGATACATTCTATATTACTGATAACATTCTCCTCAGAACCCAGACTTCATCTGTACAGGTTCACGTAATGGAAAACCAGAAACCGCCGATAAGAATTATTTCTCCCGGCTGCGTTTACCGTTCAGACGCTGTTGACGCAACACACTCCCCTCTTTTCCATCAGATTGAGGGACTTGTAGTTGACAAGGGTATTACAATGGCAGACCTTAAAGGAACTCTTGAAACTCTTATGAAGAAGCTTTACGGACCTGAATGTAAAATCAGACTCCGTCCGCACCACTTCCCGTTTACAGAGCCAAGTGCAGAGGTTGACGTTATGTGCTTTAACTGTCATGGTGAAGGCTGCCGTGTATGCAAGGGCGAAGGTTATATCGAACTCCTTGGCGCAGGTATGGTACACCCTAAGGTTCTTGAGGGCTGCGGCATTGACAGCAGTGTCTATTCCGGATTTGCTTTCGGACTTGGTCTTGAAAGAGTTGTTATGAGAAGATTCAATATCAGTGATATGCGTCTGCTGTTTGAGAACGATTTAAGATTCCTTGAACAGTTCTGATAGATTAAAGGAGGTAAAAATATGGATTTATCAATGAAATGGATTAACGAATATGTTGATCTTTGTGATATAGATATAAAGCAATTCTGTCATGGTATGACAATGAGCGGCTCAAAGGTTGAAGGCTTTACAGCTGAAGGTGAAAACATTTCAAATGTAGTTGTGGGTAAAATCCTTTCAAAAGGTCCACACGAAAATGCAGATGCTCTTTTCGTATGTCAGGTAGAAGTCGGAAAGGATGCTCCGATTCAGATTGTAACCAATGCCAAAAACGTAAAGGAAGGTGACATAGTTCCTGTTGCTCTTGATGGCGCTGTGCTTCCGGAAGGCAAAATCAAAAAAGGAAAGCTAAGAGGCGTTGAAAGCTTTGGTATGTTCTGTGGACTTGAAACACTCGGTCTTACAATAAATGACTTCCCTTACGCTGACCCTGATGGTGTATTCGTAATTGAGGAAGAATGTGAAATCGGACAAGATATTCACGACGCACTCGGACTCAATGATACATCAGTTGAATTTGAAATAACTTCAAACCGTCCTGACTGTCTTTCAGTTACAGGTCTTGCAAGAGAAGCTGCCGCTACATTCGGCAAGTCACTCAATATCAAAACACCTGCATTTAATGGTATTGACGGCGATATTAATGAAATGCTCAAGGTTGATATAAATAATTCCGAAAGCTGCAAAAGATACTGTGCAGGTATTGTAAAAAATGTTAAAATCGAACCTTCACCAAGATGGCTCAGAGAAAGACTTCGTGCAAGCAATATAAGACCTATAAACAATTTTGTTGATATTACAAACTATGTTATGCTTGAATATGGTCAGCCAATGCATGCATTTGACCTCAGATATGTTAAGGATTCACACATAATTGTAAGAAACGCTGAAAACGGCGAAAAAATCACCACTCTTGACGGTGTTGAGCGTGAACTTTCATCTGAAATGCTTGTTATTGCAGACAGCGAGAAGCCTGTTGCAGTAGCAGGTGTAATGGGCGGTGAATACAGCGGCATTATGGATGATACAACAACTGTTGTTTTCGAGTCTGCTTATTTTGAACCTGTTCAGGTAAGAAGAACAGCTAAAAAACTCGGACTTCGTTCAGATGCATCTGCAAGATACGAAAAGGGCGTTGACCCATACGGCAGCATGACATGCCTTATGAGAGCCTTTGAACTTGTTGAAATGCTCGGAGCTGGTGAAGTTGTAAAAACAGTAATTGACAGAGATTGCTTTGAAAACAAGGAACTTAAAACAGTTGATTTCAGTGCTGACTGGATAAATAATTTCCTCGGCACAGAAATAAGCGAAGCTGATATGGTTAAATACTTAAATGCACTTGATTTCAAGGTTGAAAACGGAAAGGTTATTTCGCCGTCATTCAGAATTGATATTGAATACAAGGCTGACGTTGCTGAAGAAATTGCAAGAATTTATGGCTACAACAACATTCCTTCTACACAGTTCAAGGGTGTTGCGGAAGCAGAATACACTCCGGAGCAGAAATTTGAAAGAGTTATTGAAAATACAATGACTGCACTTGGCTGTTATGAAATTTCAACATTCTCATTCATTTCTCCGAAATTCTTTGACAAGATTTCACTTCCTGCCGACAGCAAGCTTCGAAATACAGAAACTATTACCAACCCTCTCGGTGAGGATACAAGCATTATGAGAACTACAATACTTCCTTCAATGCTTGAGGTACTTGCAACAAACTTCAATAACAGAAATTCTGCTGTAAAATTCTTTGAAATCGGTAAGGAATATCTTCCAACCGCCCCTGACAAGCTTCCTCTTGAGCCATTAAGAGTTGCTGTCGGTATGTATGGCGACGATATTGATTTCTACGATATTAAGGGTATTGCTGACAAGCTTCTTGAAACTGTAAGAATTTTTGATTGTGATTATGTAAGAGCAAATGACAGCGACGCTTTTGATGAAAAATGTGCGTTCCATCCGGGAAGAAGTGCAGTTATCACCAAAGACGGCAAGGCAATCGGAATTATAGGTGAAATTCATCCTGACGTTGCTGAAAACTATGGTATTGACGTTAAAATTTATGCTGCTAAGTTCAACGTTCCTGAAATGCTTGAGCTTGCTGAAGCTGATGTAAACTACAAGCCGCTTCCTAAATTCCCTGCTTCAACAAGAGATTTAAGCCTTATCTGTGACGATAAGCTTCCTGCCGGTACTATCGAAAAAACAATTAAAAATGCCGCAGGAAAGCTTCTTGAAAAGGTTACTTTGTTTGATGTATACAAGGGGCAGCAGATTGAGGAAGGCAAAAAGAGTATTTCATATTCTATCAGCATGCGCTCACATGAGGGCACACTCACTGACGAGCAGGCTGATTCTGTTATGAAAAAGGTTCTTAAAGCACTTGGGGAAATTGGTGCAGAGCTTAGAATGTAAATAAATACAAAAGACGGTCAAAGACCGTCTTTTACCTTTTTTGAAAAAGAAAATTTATATTTTTCTTTCCAATCTTGTTATTAACTTTCTTTGCTTGCACAAAGAAAGTTACAAAGAAATGCAGTTCCTTTTCTTTTAAGAAAAGGAACCGAAAAGAAAAATTCCATCCGTCACACAGCAAATTAAATAATAATGTTTCATTGTACCTGTCAACTTCATAATTACATAATTAAAAGTCCATTTATAGATGGTTGCAATAAAAAAAATTTGCAGGTTCATAATTTCAAGGCTTTCTCAAAATAAAAGCATTAAAAACATGGGTGGAATATGTCTGAAGTTGACTTTTAATTATGAGTTTGCTTATTATCAGTCAGACACTGCCTTTTACGGGGAAACATTCTGAATTCGGTTACAATTATAAGTTTTTATTTTCTTTGTTCAAACTTTCTTTTTATAAGAAAGTTTGTGCATTCTTTTGTTACTTTTCTTGTGCAAGCAAGAAAAGTAAAGAATATAAACAGAAAGAAAAATATAAATTTAT
>SVNU01000045.1 GCA_015066715.1 Ruminococcus sp.
ATACACCGAGGATAACCGGTGAGTTGTTTTCCTGTGCTGTAAGGAGAATAGCCTTTGTCCATTCAAGGTTGTTGATGTTGAACTGACCTACTGCATATTTTCCTTCTCTTGCCTTATTAAGCATTTCTTTAGCTGATACTAACATTTTTTCTTCCTCCTGAATGTTTTTTAATATCACTATTATATTATAACTCACTTTTACAAAAAATGCAATGCATATTTTAAAAAAATATAGTGAATCATAAAATAAATTATTCTACAAATCCGATAAATTTCTTTACAGCATTCTCAATATCCATGCCGGCTTCGGTAGTGTAGCAGGATTTTACTGCCGCCTGAATGTCTGCTGTTCTGTCTGAAAGATAGTTCATATTGCCTGACAGACAAAGGTAACTGTCTCCGCTCTGACCGTCTATTACAAGCATTGCGATATCCGAACCGGTTTCATAAAACATTCCGAAGCGTTTTTTTGCAAAATCTTCAAGAGTGTCCTCGCCGGTGCCCTTTACATAATAAATATTCAGGCTGTTATCTCCCGAATTTTCCTCTATGTAAGTGTCATATGCGGAAATTTCCTCTGCTTCAAGCTCGCCGGTTCTGTCATTGAAATGCTCCGGAAGCAAAAGCTCCGCTTCTTCAAGAACCCTTTCGGCTGCTGCCGTATAGTCCTCAAGAACGAGCATAGGGGATATTTCCGAAAAGAGCATCTGGACATTTCCGTCTGAAATGAATTTTGCAGGAACACCTCTCCTGTATATATAATCCTCTTTTGTATCATTGTTTATAAGGAAAATCAGTCCGTCTCCACTGTAATTACTTTCATAAAAGTTGCTTGCGTAATCTGCCGGTTCACTTTCCCCTATATCATCAGTCAGAACAATTGCCGCATTGATTTTAAAGGTTTTTGAAAGCCATGCTGTATAGGTGTTGAGGGCATCATATTCTCCGTCGGTCAGAATAACCGATTCATCAAAGACATAAGTGTTTTCCGTATCAATTTCTCTTGTACGGCTTTCGAGTGTTTCCTCCGGCTGTGTTTCCTCTGCAGCAGAAGAAAGCTCATCGGCAGCGCTGCCGCCTGTTTCCTTGGCATTTTCACTGCATCCGACAAGGGATGCGGCAAAAGTGCATATAAGTAATAATGATAAAAGCTTTTTCATATATCTCTCCATAAATTTATTATACTTTGATTATATAATGTATCCGCAGAAATGTCAACTGAAAAAGGCTGTAAATTGCCTTGACAAAATAAATTATTTTTATTATAATTTAGACATAAAATTAAAAAGGAGAAAACAATGATAAAATACATAAAGCTTATTCCGCTTATGCTTTTTCCCTATGCGTACATGATATGGCTTTTTTGGCTGGAAAATCTTATTCCTGATAACATAAATATGCATGCCCCTGAAATTTACATAGGCTTAACATTTGTGCTTACAGTAATAAGTACTGTTATTACAGCAGCATCGAAAAAAACAACTGCGGCTTCTGCTGCAAAGCAAAATCTTATTGTAAAAGCAGTTCAGATACCTGCATATATATTTCACTTTTTACTGGCGCTTATTTCACCTATGGCAAGCGTCTGGGGAATAGGATTTTTTATCTTTGCCGTAATTATAAACCTTATGACGATTTCACTTACCGGTATATTTGCAATTGGATGCAATATAAGAGTATGCAGAAGCGGTGTTATATCAAAGGGAACAGCAGTTTTTATAAGTGTTCTCTCCTTTGTTTTCTGTACTGACCTTATTGTTGCGATTGTGCTTTTTGTTACATCCAAATCCTATGAAAAGAAAGCTCTGGTTCAAAAGGAGTCTTCATGAAGTATACAATAAACAATAATAACATAGAAATAATATGTCCCGATTTCAGCCTTGATGAAACACTTGACTGCGGTCAGGCATTTCGCTGGGAAAAGACTGGTTCTGAATTTGACGTTACATATAAAGGTTTTTTTCTTGACAAATATCTTGAAATTTCCCAAAGCGGCGAAAGAATTATTTTTCACAACACTACTCCCGAAGAATTTGAAAACGTGTGGATAGAATATTTTGACCTCAATACCGATTACGGTAAAATCAAAGAACAGCTGTCTGAGGATGAAACACTGAAAAAAGCATGTGGTTTTGCAGGTGGAATAAGGCTTCTTAAACAGGATTTCTGGGAAACCCTTATTTCATTCATTATCTCGCAAAACAACAATATTCCACGTATCAAGGGAATTATTTCAAGGCTTTGCGAAAATTACGGGCATTTTCCGACAGCTTCCGAATTGTCGGCTGAAACGCCGGAAAGTCTTTCCTTTCTGCGTGCAGGCTTTCGTGCTAAATATATCGTTGATGCAGCCTTGAAAATATCGTCAGGGGAAATTCAATATGAAAATATAAAAAACATTTCACTTCATGACGCAGAAAAAATGCTCATGAACATAAAAGGTGTCGGCCCGAAGGTTGCTGAATGTGTGCTGCTTTTTGGTGTACATAAAACAGATGCTTTTCCCATTGATGTATGGATGAAAAGAGTTATGGAAAATTACTATCCTGACGGTCTGCCGGAATGCACAAAGGGCATTGAAGGCATAGCGCAGCAATATCTTTTTCACTACATAAGAAATCTTGATTAACGGATATTGACTTAATAAATACTTTATTATGAAATTTAAATACAACATACAGGAGGTTCTTGATATGAAAAAATCCACACTAATTCTTGTATCCTGTCTGCTTTTAGCTTTCACAGGATGTGACAACGATGAGCCGGCAACAGTTGCAGAAACATCAAGCCAGACGGAAGCAACTCAGGAAGTCACAGCAATCACTGAGGCTGCGACAGTGACGGAAGATACCGTTGCTGAACAGCCCGAAACAACTGAGAAAGCTATGGAAGTGACTATGGATAATATAGATGAAATATTTTCCTTTGATGATTCAGGAGAAAACTACTACGAAAATTTTAATTGCCTTTTTCTGTTTTGTTTTTATGACAAGCCGTCAGAAATGGATTTGAATACCATTTTGTATCATGGTTTGGGCAAAGATTATAATTATAGTGTCGAAGAACTCAGCGAGGACGAAATTCTTGCTGCCGGTCTTAATATTGAAGGCGTTGAAAATGTCGGCGCAGTAAAAATTCCAAAAGATAAGCTCGATGATTATCTTATGAAAAAAACAGGACTGAAAACAGGTGAATTTGATAATATCGATATGAAGCTTAAATACAATGAACAGTATGACGCTTATTATGGTTATCGTTCAACCGATACCATTTTACAGCCCCTTGAATTTGAAAGCGTTGAAATGAATGGAGATGTATACACAGCTGTTTATAAATCCATGGACATGTTGACAGGTTCAGAAATAACATGTCAGGTGCAGTTTAAAGTAAATGATGGTATTTTGCAGTTTATCTCTAATAAACAGCTTTCGGCTCAGGACTAAAGCAAATATTAAACAAAAGAGGAGTTGTATATTTTTATAGAATATCTCTTTTTTTAAAAGTTTTTATAAGATAAAAGAAATCTGAATACAAATTGATTTTTATAGTTTGAAAAATAGGTGTAAATATGTTTTAATTTTAATCAGAAAAAAATAAAAGCGAAGCTTCTTCAGAAGCTTCGCTTTCATTGGTTATTACAGAATAAATCCCTGACTTCTGAGGTTGTCAATAGCCTCTCCAAGTACTGCGGCATTGGTACTTGAAACAGAGTGAAGAAGATAAATAGCGCCTCCGTGAGCCGATGAAGACATCTTTTCAAGCGCCAAAGTTTTATCCGGCTGTGAATCAGTTTCCCAATCTACATATGCAAAACTCCACATAAGAGTTTTATAGCCAAGTTTCTGACACTGCATCAGCATATCTTCTGAATATTCTCCGCATGGAGGTCTTAAATACTGCATTTCATATCCGTATTTTTCCATAACAAATTCATGAAGACTCATTACTTCTTCTGACAATTCATCCGGATTAAGCTCCGGGAGTGATGCGTGGGTCATTCCGTGATTTCCGAGGATATGCCCTTCATCAATCATTCGTTTTACAAGCACGTCTTCTTTTTTTGCGTAATCGCCTGTTAAAAAGAAAATAGCCTTTACATTCTTTTCTTTAAGAGTGTCAAGAATGGGAGCAGTAAATCCGTTTTCATACCCCTGGTCAAATGTGAGAATTATCCTGTTTTTGTCTTGCGTCGTCGCATATGCGTCATATTTGCCGTATTGTGAGTTAAAATCCAAAGCTCCTGTAGGACAATTATTGCTGTCAACAGCTGTACCTTGTCCGTACCCAAGCTTATGAGAAGCCTCTACCTGTATTGAAGGTAATTGAAGCATAGCAACACAAAGAGCGGCAGCTGTAATTGAAAGAGGTTTTTTCATAACTGTCACCTCATGTCGCATTTATTTATTAATTACTGCGACAATAACAGTATGTGCAGCATATGTAATTATATTTAAGGAAAATTTTATATTTTTATAAAACTAACCGGCTCCGTATTTACGGAGCCGGTAGTATAATAAAAAACAGGAGAATGAAGTTGTCATTTAAAATACATGTAAAGATTACATTTAATCATGCCATTATAAAGCTTTCGCTTTTTATCGGCTTTTTTTCCAAAAAACTTTTCAAATTCCTCATGCGGAGAAATTATGTAACAGGGATTTTCACGGTCAGGCTTTAATACCTCACCCATAACCTTGTAAAGCTGTTCAGCCTCTCTGATTTCAAGCATTCTTTCACCGTAAGGCGGATTACATACTGTAATGCCGCCTGTTTGTTTAAAATCAGAAATATCTCCCTGTTCTATTCTTATTCTTGATTTTACACCGGCTTTTGCGGAGTTGTCGACAGAAAGCCTTACACATTCTTCGTCAATATCAAAGCCAAGTGCCTTGAACTCAGCAGACTTATCAACACCTGCAATTGCTCTTTGTCTTTCGCTGCGCCATACCTCATCAGGAATACAATTCCACTTTTCAGCGGCAAATTTCCTGTTTATACATGGCGGTATATTAAGTGCCTTGATTGCTGATTCAATAAGAAATGTACCGCTTCCGCAGAACGGGTCACAAACAGTGCTGTCCTTTCTTACTCTTGCAAGGTCAATTATTCCAGCAGCCAGAGTTTCCTTTATAGGTGCTGCGTTGGAATTTCTTCTGTAACCTCTTTTGTGAAGTCCGATTCCAGTTGTATCAAGATATATATTTACGATATTTTTCAGGATACTGAACTGAAGCTGATGAACAGGGCCTGTTTCCTCAAACCAGCCTGTGTGATACTTTGCTTTGAGCCGTTCGACGGCAGCTTTTTTTATAATCGACTGACAGTCAGGTATGCTGTGAAGCTCGGAATTAAGTGAATGACCTTTAACAGGAAATGCATCCTTTATACCGATAAAATCCTCCAGAGGTATTTTCTTAACCCCCTGAAACAATTCTTCAAATGTTTCGGCACGAAATTCCGAAAGCTCAATCAGTACTCTTTCAGCTGTTGAAAGGCAGATATTTGCCCTTGCAGCAAGCTCAAATCCACCCTCAAAGCTTACCCGTCCGTCACGGACAGTAATATTTTCCCCGCCAATTTTTGTTATTTCAAATTTCAGCACACTTTCAAGTCCGAAATGGCACGGACAAGTAAATTTTAATTTATTGTTCATTGATTTTTCCTTTGTTTATATTACTGCGGAGCATCGGCAGGCGGTGCTTCCTGTGCCGCATTATCTTCAACAGGCGGCTGTTCTACAGGGTCCTGCGGTACAGCTTCTGTCGGCGCAGCTTCCGGCGGAGCCGCCTCAGTTTCAGCTGCCGCCTCTGTTGCAGCAGTTGGCTGTGTTGTGATATACTGTGAGTGATTTGAACAGTAAGGAGCATTTGTGGATTTCCAGTAACCTGTCATATTGCTTGAGCATGAGCCTGTTGCAATCTGTCCTGAAATACTGCACATAGGCGCTGTTATAATTGAATCACATTCAGGGTAGCTTGCCTCCGACTCAATGCTGTTTGCATATTCGCCGATAATGTTATACCATACACCTGCTGACGACAGACCATGGTTAAGCTCGTGCTTTGTATCATATCCTACCCATACGCCGCTTACAAAATCTTCTGTCAGACCGACAAAGCAGATATCGTTCCAGTCTTCCGATGTACCTGTCTTACCTGCAACAATTTTATTGCTTAGCTGTGCGGCAGTACCGGTACCACTCTTAACAACCTCACGAAGCAGCTGGTTCATTACATATGCTGTTTCAGGGTCAACTGCTTCATGCGGATTACCGTCATTTTCATATACTACCGTTCCGTCACCTTTTTCAACACGTTTAACAATGTGGGCTTCGCTGTAAACACCGCCGCTTCCGTATGGAAGATATGCGTTTACAAGGTTTTCAGGGGATATACCATATGTCAGCGCACCGATAGTCAGCGGAGCATAGGCAATATCGCTTGCGCCTTCTTCTGTTATATCTACAAGGTCAACCTTGAGGTTCTGGGTTGCAAAGTCAAATACAGACTCCGGAGTCATCTGCTTACAAAGCTGTGCCGGAACAGTATTTCTTGATTCTCTCAACGCCTGGAAAATAAACATGTTTGATCTGCGCCATACATAGTCATAGTTTTCAGGCCATTCTCTTTCGCCGTCCTCGTCCGAAATCTTGATAGGAGAATCCTTGTAAACACTTCCCCAGTGTATATGGTCACTGTATATGCCAAGACCATAGGTTGTAATCGGCTTAATACATGAACCCGGCTGTCTTTGTGCCATTGTTGCACGGTTAAATGCAAGAGATTCGGTCTTTTCACCGACACCGCCGGCGATACTTAATATCTCACCGTTATAATTCATAGCGACAAACGCAGACTGCGGGAATATCTGTTCATATTCACCATCCTCGTTTTCGTCAACCCACGAACTGTTTGCTTCTGCATCCATGAGATTGTTGAGGTCACTGTATTTTTCATCGACATGCGCCTGCATATCCATATCAACAGTTGTGTAAATCTGATAGCCTCCATTGTTGATTCTGATAATAGCTTCTTCTTCTGTAATACCGTATTCTTCCATAAGAACAGCAGCATATTCACGAAGGGCAGTATCAACAACCCAAGATGTTGCCTTCTGACTGTCAGCAGCAGCCTCTGCTTCTGATTCCGGATGAGCCGCCTTATATTCTTCCGAATCGGTAAAAATAAGCTTTTCATCAAGAGCTGCCATATACTGGTCATATGAAATAAAGCCATTTGTATACATGTGCAAAAGAACATTCTCCTGACGTTCTCTGTTGGCTTCCTTACCTGTATTTACCCATTCGCCGTTATCGTCATAATATCCTGCGAACGGATAAAGTGTTTCAGGGCTTTTCGGAATAGCTGCAAGGCATGCCGCTTCTGCAATTGAAAGCTCGGAAACATCCTTACCGAAATAGTCGATTGCCGCAAGCTGAATACCGTTTCTCGGGCCGCCGAAGCCAATGTAATTGAGATATGCCTCGAGAATTTCGTCCTTTGAATACTTCTTTTCAAACTGCATGGCTCTGAAAATTTCACGGATTTTTCTTTCAGGACCCGGATCGTCATCACCTGTAAGGTTTTTAATTAGCTGCTGTGTGATTGTAGAACCACCCTGACGGGTATCATAGATATGAATGAACAGGTTTGCAAAAGCTGCAAAGGTTCTCTTGTAGTCAACACCTTCGTGCATATAGAAACGTTCATCCTCAATGGCAACAAAAGCGTCACGGACATGCTGCGGAATTTCCTCAATATCAACAGGTATTCGTTGTATTTCATTTGTTACAGCATAAAGCTGAATAAGATTTCCCTCGCTGTCCTCTGAATAAACAATAGTATTACTGCTGTTTTCAAGTTCCTTTATAGTAACATCAGTAGATTCGTCCATAAACTCAAGAACATATACAGTAAGAGCAGTTACAACAATTGTTCCTGTAATAACTATAATAAGAAACATTGAAAGCAGTGTTGTTCCTATAACCGCAAGGATTTTTCGCAGCAGGCTTTTCTTTTTCTTTTGGGGTTCAGGCTTTTTTCTGCCGCCCTGACCGCTTCTTGTATTATTGCGTTTCGGCCCGTTTCCGCTGTCTGAGGCTCTGACATTTCTCATGCCTGCAGTGCTGCTGTCAGGTGCAGATACGGACGACATAGGATTTGGTTTTCTGTCTGATGCCGGACGTTGTGAAGCTGTGCGTCTGCCAGCTGAAGCCGGAGCGCTTCTTCGGGCGGAAGAATATCCTGTCTTGTTTTTGTTTGTACCAGAACGACTTGGAGAGGATGCTCTTGTGTTCTCTCTTTTACCGTTGTTTTTATTATTGTTGTTGTTGTCTGTCATTTGCAGTACCTCTGTGTGAAAAATATTACTTTTTACTTACTTATTATTATAACACATTTTTTTAATGCTGTTAAGTGTTTTTTTAAAAAATTAATGGTATATTTATGAAAATTTAGTCAAGACTAAGAAAAAGGATTGTAAAAACAAGAAAAAAGGAGTTCATAATGACAAGAAAAGTTACAATTATGACATTACTTATCGGCATGGCAGTGTCAGCTGTTATAGTTGTTGTCACAGTATTATCATCAGTAAACCGGCAGAGGATAAGAGCTGAAAATCTGGCACAGCAGACTACAACCGCAACAACACCGCTGGAGATTGGCTATTATCTTCGGGAATACGAGGGAGAGCTTGCAGTTTTCAGAGGGACAAGCAGTACGCCCTTTAAACGGGTTGATGCAAATCTTGAGCTTATGAGCGATTATGACAAAATCCTGCTTCATGATGGCATCTTTGTAAGAACAGAAAAAGAGCTTAATGCGCTTCTTGAAGACTATACCTCATAAATATTTTATCATTTTTTAAAAATTACGAAGCAAAACTCTTGCTTTATCCGAAAAAATAGAGTATAATAAATATGTCGGATTTTTCGATAATAATATTTGGAGGTTTTAAACAATGGCGTTTAAAAACAGCTACGTACAGGGTGTATACGACAAGGTATGCCAGAGAAACAAGGGTGAAGAAGAATTCCTTCAGACAGTAAAGGAAGTTTTCGAAAGTATTGAACCGGTTATTGAAAAGAGACCTGACATTGTTAAGGCAGGCGTTCTTGACAGAATTGTTGAACCTGAAAGATTTGTTCAGTTCAGAGTTCCGTGGGTAGATGATAACGGTAATGTACAGGTTAACAGAGGCTTCAGAGTTCAGTTCAACTCTGCAATCGGTCCATACAAGGGCGGTTTAAGATTCCACCCATCAGTTACAGCTTCAATTATCAAGTTCTTAGGCTTTGAACAGACATTCAAAAACAGCCTTACAAGCCTTCCTATGGGCGGCGGTAAGGGTGGTTCTGACTTTGACCCTAAGGGCAAGTCAGACAACGAAGTTATGAGATTCTGCCAGAGCTTTATGACAGAACTTTCAAAGCACATCGGCGCTAATACAGACGTTCCTGCAGGCGATATCGGCGTAGGCGCAAGAGAAATCGGTTACCTTTACGGTCAGTACAAGAGAATCCGTAATGAATTTACAGGGGTTCTTACAGGTAAGAATATTGAATGCGGCGGTTCACTTATCCGTCCGGAAGCTACAGGCTACGGTGCAGTTTACTACACAGTAGAAATGCTTGAAGCACTGGGCGAATCAGTAAAGGGCAAGACATTTGCAATCTCAGGCTTCGGTAACGTTGCATGGGGTACAGTTAAAAAGGTTAACGAACTCGGCGGTAAGGTTGTAACACTTTCAGGTCCGGACGGTTACATCTATGATCCGGATGGCATCAGCACACCTGAAAAGGTTGACTTCCTCCTGGAAATGAGAGCTTCATGCCGTGATAAGGTTCAGGATTATGCTGATAAGTTCGGCGTTGAATTCCACGCTGGTGAAAAGCCATGGGGCGTTAAGGCTGACATTATCATGCCATGCGCTACACAGAATGAAGTTGGCATGGAAGAAGCTAAGAAGATTGTTGCAAACGGCGTTAAGTACTATGTTGAAGTTGCTAACATGCCTACAACAAACGAAGCTGTTGCATACCTCAAGGAAAACGGCGTTGTTGTTGCTCCTTCAAAGGCAGTAAATGCGGGCGGTGTTGCAGTTTCAGGTCTTGAAATGTCACAGAACTCTGAAAGACTTGCATGGACAGCTGAAGAAGTTGACGAAAAGCTCAAGGCTATCATGAAGAACATCTACAAGGCATCAGCTGACGCAGCTAAGGAATACGGTATGGAAGGTGACCTGGTTGCAGGTGCTAACATTGCCGGCTTTATCAAGGTTGCAAATGCTATGATGTGGCAGGGCGTGGTTTGATAATACAAACTACAGTTTAACATATAAATATTTAAGGCGGTTCACAATTGTGAACCGCCTTTTATGTTATTTTTCGAGGTTATTGCCGCAGCCCTGACAGAATTTCTGACCGGCTCCTATTTTAGCACCGCAGTTTGGGCACTTTGCAGCAGCATCAATTTTATCAATTTCAATCTGAAGCTTTTCAATTTCCGAAAGAGAAGCTTTTATATTGCTGAATTCCTGTTCATATCCGACAGGTGCAGCTGCATTTGCCTTATAAAATCTTTCGCCTATAGTTTTATATATATTATTTATCTTCTGTTCTTCATTTTTCAGTGCTCGTTTGAGCTTTGATTTATCCGAAAAGTCCTTTGCGCTGGATGAAACATCCTTTGCAGCATCATTAAGCGTATTTGCAGCATCGTTGGCAAAATCCTTAACCTTATCCCAAAAAGCCATAATTGTTGTCCTCCATATTAAAAAAATTAAAATTCGGGGATAATATCCCTTTACTATATTTTACTCTTTTAAAGCAAATAAGTCAATGTTGATTGTGTGAAAATTTATTTCACGGTATCAATTACTATAGGTCTTGCTGCTGTTTTTTCATGATTTAAGGTCACTGCACCAAAGGCTCTTTCAGCAGCTGGCTTCATGTCTGAAACAGTTGATGAATAAAGAGTCATCATCAGCTCACCTTTTTTTACATAATCACCCACATGCTTATTTAAAATAATTCCTGCTGTCGGGTCAATACTGTCATTTTTGGATTTTCTGCCAGCACCTGTCATAAGTGCCGCCATTCCGATTTCCTCGCTGTTTATTGCGCAAACGTAACCGTCGGTATCCGAAACAACTTCATATTTATACTTTGGCTGCTTAAAAAGGGAATAATCTATGGCTGCTTTTCTGTTTCCACCCTGTGCTTCAATCATGTCTCCGAACTTTTTCAGGGCTTCACCGTTATCAATTTTTTCCTTTGCCATTTTAATGCATTCATCATAATCGCCCATGCCGCCAAGCTCAAGCATATTTGCGGCAAGAATTATACAAAGCTCATAAAGACGGTCTTTCTGTTTACCTGCAAGTATATTGCATGCTTCTATAACCTCAAGAGAATTGCCCACCGCATTTCCAAGTGGTTCATTCATATCTGTTATAACCGCACGGCAGTTTTTTTTGCAGCTTTTCCCGACTTTAACCATAAGCTCTGCAAGTTTACTGGCTTCTTCTGGAGTTTTCATAAAAGCGCCGCTTCCTGTTTTTACATCAAGTAAAATACAATCGGCACCTGTTGCAAGCTTTTTGCTCATTATGCTTGAACATATAAGGGGGATACTGTCAACTGTTCCGGTAACGTCACGAAGTGCGTACAGCTTTTTGTCAGCTGGTACAAGATGTCCGCTCTGTGCAATTATTGCGGCACCGTTTTTATTGATAATATTTATATAATCCTGAAATTCAACATTAACTCTGAAGCCTTCTATACTCTCAAGCTTATCTATAGTGCCTCCTGTGAAACCAAGACCTCTGCCGGACATTTTAGGAACATGAAGTCCGCATGCAGCACATACAGGAGCAATAACAAGACTTGTTTTATCACCGATACCGCCTGTGCTGTGTTTGTCTACAGTAACTCCGGCAACGCCGCTCATATCAAGCTTGTCGCCTGAATCTCTCATGGCCTCGGTTAAATAAAATGTTTCTTCTTCACTTAAAGAATTAAAGCATACAGCCATAAGCCAAGCTGAAATCTGATAGTCGTGAATAGCTTCGTTTACGTAATTTTCAACCATCCAGTTTATTTCTTCACGGCAAAGCTTTACTCCACGCTTTGTTTTTACAATAATATCAACTATATTCATATTTTCCTCCATATACAACAAGGCATTGCCGAAAACCGACAATGCCGTTTTATTTTAATAGTAGTAGTCACATGTGAACTTAGGTGACTTGAGACCAAGATAATATTTAAGGTCACTGCCCTTGATTGTAACCTGTCCGTCAATGCAGACATTGGCTACATAACCGCCGTCGCCCTCTATAATCTGAATCCAGTTGCCAGGATCATCTGACAGAGTAATACCGAGATTTCCTTCAAGAGTATATCTTACTTCTTCTGCGCTTATTGAAACTACAGTTCCGTAGTGCGGGTCACACTGTGCATCATAGTCACATGGAACACTTCTCAGATATGGAATATCCTCGTAGTAAATGTCATAGCATGAAGCAGTTGCACCGCCGCTTGAAGCACCAAACATTGCCAGCGCATAGCTGCCATTGTAATAAAGAGCTTCACCAAGCACCTGACGTACTGCATTTACAACAACCTCAGGCGGATTTGAACGTGGAAGCAGGTCATAAGCACTTCCGCCCTTATACTTGATGTATGAATAAGCTGCAACAGCTTGTGCTTTCATAGCCTCAACATTCATACAATCGGACATCTCGTTGTACACAACCATTGAAACAATGTCAAGTGCACTGCCGCTTACACCACCGGCAGAAATTGTTTCGCTTGAAGCAGTTCCTGTATTCTGGATATATGTTCCCGGATAGTAATGAGCAAGTATTGACTGATAGCCCCAACCTGCATATGTTGCATAGTGATTAGCACCATTCTGACTCATACCAAGTCCGTGACCATAGCCGTATGTAGTAAATCCGAAGTTGCCGGATGCAATATCTGCTGCCTGTGTATATTCTCTTTCAGGTACAGCAAGAGTTGTAGCACCATTTGTGTATTCCAGTGAGTAATCGCCGTATTCGCCGGAAGCTTCATCCACTTCTTCTTCAGCTTCATCTTCATCTTCAACCTCAACCTTTTCATAGTTTATAACTGAAAAAGTTGTGTTATATTCAGAAAGTTCAGCCTTCCACAGAACAACCTCGTCCTTTTTTTCGTTAATCTCAGCGGGAGCTGAAGCTTCTTCTGCCGCTTCGGATACCGGCTGTGTTGTTTCAGTTACAGCCAGTAAGTCATAGCTGCCGCTTGCCGCACCAACGGTTGATGCACCTAATATCAGAAGGGAAAGCGAAAGAGCAATACTTTTCTTTTTCTTAAAAAAATTCATACAAATCTCCATTATTATCAAGGGTGCTCCCTTGTTTATTCGTCAATTTCTTCACTGTCAGAGCTTTCGTCAGCTTCTTCTGCTGCCGTTGAAGATACATTCATAAAATCTTCGGGTGTTTCGTCATTACGAAGACGTCTGCCGATTACAAGAAAACGTGAATTATCCTCATCCATGTGACATGTCTGCAAAGTAATTATCTGATCACCATATTTAATGTCAATATCCGGTGAAATCAATGAACGTTCACGGCATGTTTTTACATATTCATTAAACTGCTTCTCGTCCATGTTTTCCATATCCCAGTAAGCAAATTCTTCACCGTAGGCACTGTCACCATAGTCACCGCTTGTAAGGAAATATGCAAAAATTACATATTTATAGTCAACATAATTTGAACTGAATTCAATAATCGGACTTTTTGCATAAAGTGAATCATCCTGTCTGTAGTGATGCAGTGACGCAAACTTTGTACCATTTAGCATGTTATGACCGTAAAGCACAATATTATTGGACTGCTTGCTTTCATCAGGTACAAATATATCACGGTAATCCATGAAAATAGTTCCTGAGTCAAGGTAACCACCATACAAATCAGTATGTATATAGCCTTCGTTGTCGCCACACTGTGTTACAGGATAATCAACATAAGTTTCCGGAATACTAATGTATCCGATAACATCATCATTAATTGTACGAAGTGACCTTGCTCGGCCGTTCATACCGCATGGTTCAGCCGAAAAAATTTCTATGTCCGGAAGCTGGGCAGCCGGATCCTGTGTAGGTGCTTCTGTCGGAACAAGAACGTCTGCTACCTGAGAGCTTTCAGCTTTCTTATCCTCACAGCCTGTCGCAGTAAGCGACATCATCATAGCTGCACTCAGTACAGCTGATGCAGCAATTTTTCTGAATTCAATCATTTTTTGTATCCTTTTCTTTGTCTTTTTCATTTTAATTTATATCAATCCGTTGTCAGAGGATAGCTTTCGAACTCTGCATCCGGATCATAGTTGTTTTCATTCCATTCATAGTATACCGTTGGCCAGAGAATGTTGTCATTTTCACGTACATTATCTGTTCCTTCGTACGGATCTTCTCCGTCACGGACAAGTCTTGCCATTACATAAAAACGTGCAGATGAGAACATGCTATGACATGTCTGAAGGGTAAGCAGCTGGTCGCCGTATCTTACATCAACATCATTAAAATCAAAAGAACGTTTCTTTGCGTTGTTGACGTAATCGTAAAATTGTTCTTCATTTTCAAAATCCAGCGTATTCCAGCAGTCAAAACTTGTATCTGTTTCATCCTCTGCATCAACTATGAAATAAGCGAAAATCTTATATTTATATGATTCATAGTTTGAACTGAGTTCAATTACAGGATGTTCGCTGTAATATCCATCAATATCCTTGTAATATTTCAGAGTGCCGAACATTGAATCGTCCTTCATCTCATGACCGTATATTACAAGATTCTCTGAATTTTCATAAACCTTTGTACCGTCAACAACATAATCAAAGTTATTGCGGTGGTCAAGGAAAATAGAACCTGCATCAGCATCCTGCTTGTCTATGTTTTTGTCAATATAATAATCGTTACCGTCTTCCTGCCTTCTCTGAACAACAGGGTAGCTTATGACAGTATCAGGTATATTAATGTATCCTACTACATCACTGTTGCGTTCAAGAAGCGCTTTGGCGCCATCCTTTAAAACCCATACTTTTTCAGTGGTTTCCTGGACACCCTCTAAAGCTTCGGTTATCACAGGGACAGTTTCCGCCTGACTGTAAAGGTTTTGCATATCCTGACCGAGCTTTTTGTTTTTGTAATTGCCCCAGTAGTAATCAACAATCAAAAACAGGCATACTGTAAAAATAATAACTGAGCCGAGAAAAACGACCTTACGCACTATCTGCGAGGTGTCATCACCTCTCCAGGGAATGAACTTTTTCAAGACTATTTTGCCGCTTGATTCGTGCATTTTGCTGTCGGGAAGATTGTCAGGCATAGCTGTAACCATCTGACCCAAAAATTCAAAAATTCTGTAAGCAACGTTCATTCTTATATTGTCACGGCTTTTGTCTTCAAGCTCCCACAGCTTTAAGAGTTTTACAATTCGCTTTCTTCCGCAGCTTATCCCGACAAAAACAGTTCCAACAGGCTTTTCCGGAGAACCTCCGCCGGGACCTGCTATTCCGGTAACCGAAATGCATATATCAGCGCCGGACTGCTTCTGAAGCCCATCAACCATAGCAAGCGCAACCTGACGGCTTACTGCTCCATACTGCTTAAACAAAGCTTTCGGAACGCCAAGATACTCATGCTTGATTTTATTTGAATATGTACATACCCCGATTTCAAAAATCTGTGAAGCGCCGGGTACGGATGTTATAAGCTCGGATAAAAGTCCACCGGTACAGCTTTCGGCTGTAGCTATAGTTATCCCTTTATCCAGAAACAATTGTACTACATCCCTTACCAGCTTGTCAAGATTTTCGAAAGTTACTTTGGCGTGTTGCCCTGTTTTCCCTATGTTTAAATCTGAATTTTTCATAATTTCACCAAGTTTTTATACGACATAATTAAGATTTTTACATAATGCTCTTTTACGCTTCCAAATTGAAGATTTTCAACTCTGTTTTTTCGACAGCTTCTTCCAGAAGCGGCGTAAAATCGAAGTTTGCTTCAGCAGCTTCAACATCGGCAAGAAGCGGTCTGACCTTAGGGTGCCGAGGTGTAAAAACAGTACAGCAATCCTCGTAAGGCTGTATGGAGGTTTCATAGGTATCGATTTTTCTTGAAATCTCGATAATTTCAGTTTTATCCATACCAATAAGCGGACGGAATACAGGTATTTCGCATACAGCGTCAGTACACATAAGTGCATTCATAGTCTGACTTGCAACCTGTCCGACGCTTTCACCTGTAATAAGAGCCAGACATTTTTCCCTTTCGCATATTTTCTGGGCAATTTTCATCATGAGCCTTCTCATTATAATAGTAAAAAATTCTTCAGGGCAGTTATTTTTTATTTCCTCCTGAATTTTTGTAAAAGGAACACAGAAAAATGCTATACTTCCGCAGTAGGGAGTGATTTTTTCGCAAAGCTGTTCAACCTTAAGTCTTGCACGTTCTGATGTGTAAGGAGGGCTGATATAATGTATTGCAGAAATGTGAATGCCTCTTTTTGCCATCATATAGCCTGCAACAGGACTGTCAATTCCACCTGAAAGAAGCAGCATTGCATGTCCGCTTGTGCCGACTGGAAGTCCTCCTGCACCTCTTACGTTTGCAGCGTGAACATAAGCATTTGTGTCACGGATTTCAACTGTAACAGTTATTTCCGGATTATTTACATCTACCTCAAGATGTGAAAACTTTTTCAGAAGCACTCCGCCAAGTTCTCTGCATATTTCAGGGGATTTCATAGGAAATCTTTTATCAGACCTTTTTGCATTGACCTTGAAGGTTTTAGCGTATGTGAGTGTTTCTTCAAGGTATTCACAAGCAACCTCTGAAATATTGCCGAAATCCTTTTCACATACTGCCGCACGGCAGAGTGCCGCAATACCGAAAACCTTCTGAAGCCTTTCCATAGCCTCATCCATATCAAAAGATTCCTCAAGAGGCTTTATATATATAGTAGACTGCGCTCTTGTAATTTCTGTTTTGCCCAGAAATTTGATTCTTCTTTTGATATTTTTAACGAGAACATCCTCAAAGGTTCTTTTATTCATACCTTTTAGTGCCATTTCGCCGTATTTTATAAGTATAATTTCCTGCATTAGTTTTTCCTCCGCATTTTATCCTATATATTAACATATTAAGCTGCCTGATGTCAAGCTTTTATCATGCTTTAACAAGAGTTTCCATAGCTTCCTGAATACTGCTTATAAGTTTTGAAAGCTCTGTTGCAGTTGTTTCATGGGAAGTACTGATTCTCAAAGCCGAGTCAGCAAAGTTATCGTTTATTCCGAATTCCTTCAGCACGCCGCTTTTAGCTCCCTTTGAACAAGCCGAACCGCTTGAAACAAAAATATTCCTTTCCTCAAGAAAATGAAGCATTATTTCCGAGCGGATTCCCGGAACAGAAATATTTATTATATATGGACTTGCGTCCTCATGTGAGTTTATATAAATTCCGTCAATTGCTGATATTTTAGCACAGAGCTTTGCTTTTAGTTCCTCTGCCTTTTTGTATCTTTCGGAAACACTTGCATTGAGAGCCTTTACAGCCGCACCAAGGGATGCAATCATGGGAACATTTTCAGTCCCGGAGCGTATCCCCTTTTCCTGACCGCCGCCAAAAATCCGTGGTTCAAGCCGAATGCCTTTTTTTACGTACAGTCCACCTACTCCCTTTCCGGCGTGAACCTTGTGTCCGGAAAATGAAATAATATCAGCGCCCAGTTCTGACACCTTAAAAGGCATTTTCATAAAGCCCTGAACTGCATCGCAATGGGTAACACACTGCGGATAAAGCTTTTTTATACCGTAAAAACTACGTCTCACAGGAAGAATATATCCTGTTTCATTATTTACCATCATCATGCTTACAAGGCATGTGCTTTCGTCTACGGCATTTATAATCTGCTCATGAGAAATCATGCCGTTTCTGTCAGGAGAAATTCTGACAACCTCAAATCCATTTTGCTCAAGATATTCCATCGTTTTTTCAACAGATGAATGCTCTATTGAGGTTGTAATGATTTTGGGTTTTCTTTTGCCGTAAGCACCTGCTGCACCGATTAATGCTATATTATTGCTTTCGGTAGCGCCTGATGTAAAATATATGCATGAAGGGTCAGCGGCAATTGCTTTGGCAATGATTTTTCTGACATTGTCAACTGCAAGCTGTGCTGCGAGACCGGCCCTGTGCAGTGATGACGGATTTCCGAAGTTTTCTTCCATACAGTCGCATGCCGCCTTTACAGCTTCACGGCATGGTTTTGTTGTTGCAGCATTATCAAGGTAAATACTCATTGTCTGTCTCCATTTTTCCTGTTGACAAATAAATCATTTGTCTTCTGAGATTTTAAACGTTACCTTATATTATAACATATTTTTTCGGAAAATCCAATAGTTTGAGAAGAAAAATATATACTATATAATATTTAAGGACTTTTTAAGAGGATAAATTTATATTTACCAGCGTGACGCTGGACCCATATTGCGTTTCAGTTTACTTATATATTAAAATTAACTCCGCATATTTTATTAAGAATATATATTTATATTTATCTTTCTGTTTATATCCCTTACTTTTCTTGCTTGCACAAGAAAAGTAACAATGCTGTGTATGGCTGTTTTTATTCATTATCACTTCGCTGCGCTTGTGCTAATGATAAAACAGCTCAAAGAATGCATATACTTTTTTCTTTTCTCGAAAAGAAAAAAGTCAGCAAAAAAGAAAAAATTCCTTACATAAATTTGTTGTTTAAATAATAATGTTTCCTTGTACTTGGCAACTTCATAATTGCAGAATTAAAAGTCCATTTATAGATGGTTGCAATAAAAAAATAATTTGCAGGTTCATAGTTTCAAGGCTTTCTCAAAATAAAAGCATTAAAAACATGGGTGGAATATGTCTGAAGTTGACTTTTAATTATGAGTTTGCTTATTATCAGTCAGACACTGCCTTTTACGGGGAAACAGTCTGAATTCACTCACAGTTTTAAGTATTATTTTCTTTGTTCAAACTTTCTTTTTATAAGAAAGTTTGTGCATTCTTTTGTTACTTTTCTTGTGCAAGCAAGAAAAGT
>SVNU01000046.1 GCA_015066715.1 Ruminococcus sp.
AGTTGTAGTTTGAGAAAGCTTGAAATTTCGAACTTACAAATTCTATTTTAATTGCAACCATCTATAAATGGACTTTTAACTTTGCAATTATGAAGTTGCCAAGTACAAGGAAACATTATTATTTAAGCGACAAATTCATGTAAGGAATTTTTTCTTTTTTGCTAACTTTTTTCTGTTTCGAAGAAAAGAAAAAAGTGTATGCATTCTTTTGTTACTTTTCTTGTGCAAGCAAGAAAAGTAAAGAATATAAACAGAAAGATAAATATAAATTTACGCTTATTGCCTACATATATTTTATAGATTCTTATATCTCTGACAGATTGACAATTTCAGTAAAGTATAGTATAATAAAAACATATATGCAAATTGAGAGTAATTAACAAAAAAATACAGGCGGTGTAATAAAAATGGGTTTTGAAGAAATAAAAAATGTAACGGTTATTCTTCTTGAATATCTGCCGAATACTTTAAGTTTGTTTTTCTGGACGCTTTTGCTTTCCATTCCGGTGGGAATGTTTGTGACATGGCTTAAAAAATGCAGATTCAAGCCTGTTGTATGGCTTACAAATCTTTACATACTGATTATGAGAGGTACTCCTCTTATGCTTCAGATAATTGCTATCTATTACGCTGTTCCACTTATGCTGGCGTCAGTTCCGGATGCCGAAAAGACGGACGGATTTTACGGTATGCTTCAGTCTGTAATGGATAACGAAAACTATATGTTTATAGCGCTTGTGGTTGCGTTTGTACTGAACTATGCTGCGTACTTTGCAGAAATTTTCAGAGGCGGCATAGAAGCAATTCCGAAAGGACAGTACGAGGCGGCGTCAATGCTCGGTATGACAAAGGCGCAGACCTTTTTCAGAATTATTCTGCCGCAGGTTACAAAGCGTGTAATTCCGGCAACATCAAATGAAGTAATTGTTCTTGTAAAGGATACATCCCTTGCGAATGTCATCGCTTTTGCGGAAATTACAATGAAAGCAAAACAGCAGATGAATTTCTATTCTTCGATTATGCCGCTGTTTATTGCAGGTGTTTTCTATTTTGTATTGAATGCAGTTGTGACAGTAATATTTTCCGTTATAGAAAAGAAATTCAATTATTATAAGTAAGGAGGGGAAATTATGGCAATACTTGAAGTAAAGAATATCAAGAAAAGCTTTGGGGAACTTGAAGTTTTAAAGGATATTTCCTTTAATGTTGAGGAGGGACAGGTTGTTGCGATAATTGGTCCTTCCGGAAGCGGTAAATCAACACTTCTCAGGTGCGTCAATCAGCTTGAAAAGGCTGACAGTGGCGAAATTACCGTTGACGGTCTTACAATGTTTAAAACAATAAATAACAGGGCTGTTTATTCGGGTAAGAGTGTTCTTCGCAGCATAAGGCTTAAAATCGGTCTTGTATTCCAGAATTTCAACCTTTTTCCGCACTTTTCGGTTATGCAGAATATAATCGAAGCTCCATGCCATGTCCTGAAACAGAGCAAGCAGGAAGCACGGGAAAACGCTGCGGCTCTCCTTAAAAAAATGGGACTTGAGGGTAAGGAAAAATCCTATCCCTGTGAGCTTTCCGGCGGACAGCAGCAGAGAGTGTCCATTGCAAGAGCCCTTGCACTCAGACCGCAGATTTTGTTTTTTGACGAACCTACCTCGGCTCTTGACCCTGAACTTACAGGCGAAATCCTCAAGGTAATAAAATCACTTGCCGAGGAAAAAATGACAATGGTTATTGTAACTCACGAAATGGCTTTTGCAAGAGATGTTGCAAACCACGTTATTTTCATGGATAACGGCTACATTGTCGAGGAAGGTGCTCCGGAGGAGGTTTTCGGCAATACACAGAACGAAAGAACAAAGCAGTTTTTACAGAGATTCAACGAAAGATAACAGCGTTTTGGTCTGAAGGGAGAATGCTATGGATTTTTTAAATATGAGTTTTGATATAAACACTGTTCTTGAATTTTTCACTAAGATTATAATTATATTTCTTGTGCTTCCTGTTCACGAGTATGCTCATGCCTGGGCAGCACATAAGATGGGTGATGATACTGCGGCGTATTCGGGACGTCTGACGCTCAATCCTATAGCGCATATTGACCCGATTGGTGCAATCTGTATCTTTTTCACAGGTTTCGGATGGGCAAAGCCTGTCCCGATTAATCCGCTGAAGTTTAAGAAACAGCGCTTTGGCATTGCGGTAACTGCGGCGGCAGGACCTTTGTCAAACCTTGTTGTTGCGTTTGTTGCGCTTGTTGTATACCGTCTGATTATTGCAATGGACTTTTTCAGAAACGGACTTCTGGCGCTTTACGAAGTGGGTTTTGATGTTGATTCAAGATTAAGTGAACCCTTCTGGGCGTCCTCGCTTGAAAATACAGTGAACGGAATAACACCGATGTTTATTTTGCTGTATGTTCTTGAAATATTCATAATTATTAATGTAGGTCTTGCAATTTTCAATCTTCTCCCGATTCCGCCCCTTGACGGTTCAAAGGTGCTCAGTTATTTTACATCTGCTAAATTTGATATGATGCTTGCTAAAAATGCAATGATAATCAATATGATATTTTTAGTTGTAATTCTTTCAGGTGTTTTATCTGTGCCCCTTGGTTATGTACGTGGCTGGATAACTGACTTTATGTGGATGATTACGAATTTTATTCCGAAAATAATGGGAGTGTAATATGCCTGAAATTTCTTTTAAGCTTGATGTTTTTGAAGGCCCTCTTGACCTGCTTCTGCATCTTATTTCAAAGCACAAGCTCAACATTAACGATATTGAAATATCAAAGCTGCTGGAACAGTACATGCTGTACATTGAACAGGCTAAGGAACAGGACCTCGAACTTGCAGGTGAGTTTCTTGAAATGGCGGCAAAGCTTATTTATATAAAAACAGCGTCACTGCTTCCGAAGCCGGAGGAAGCTGAAGAAATCAAGAAGGAGCTTCAGGGAACGCTTATAGAGTATTCTCTTTGCAAGAAAGCGGCGGCAAGGCTGCGTGAAAACTATGAGGGTGCTGATGTATTTGTAAGAGAGCCTATGAAAATAAAGCTTGACAGTGAGTACAAGCTTTGCCATCCTGCAAACACCCTTGCTGAAATCTACTTCGGAATGAATCTTAAACGAACCGATTTCAAGCAGGCAAATGAAAAGAAGATAAATGATGTTGTTCAGCAGAAGGTTGTTTCGGTTATATCAAAGGTTGTGTATGTTCTCAAAAACCTGTATAAAAGCGGAAGCGTTTATATTGACAGGCTTTTTGACGGTATGACAGGACGTTCCGAAAGAGTTGCAACCTTTCTTGCGATACTTGAACTTACCAAAGCCGGCAGAATAATGATAAGCGATGATAGTACGAGGGTATATTTTAAGAAGAAAGGTGAAGTAAATGCAGCTGAAGGATAAAGCGGCGGCAGTCGAGGCTATACTCTTTGCATCCGGTGAACCGGTTGATGAAATCCGCATAGCCGAGGCAGCTGAAATTGAGAAAAATGATGTTACTGCGATTATAAGAATTCTTAATGAACGATATACAGATAATTCAAGTGCTCTTAATATTATTCACCTTGGCAATAAATATCAGATGTGTACCCGTAAGGAATATGCCGGATACATCAAATCGGCAATGGAGTCAAAAAAGCAGGCACCGCTTTCAAATGCGGCTATGGAAGTTCTGACGGTTATTGCCTATAATCAGCCGGTTACAAAAGGGTTTGTTGAAAGTGTAAGGGGAATTGACAGTTCATCCGTTATTAATACACTTGTTGATAAGGGTCTTCTTGAGGAAGATGGCAGGCTTAATGTTCCCGGACGTCCTGTTGCGTATAAGACAAGTGACAATTTTTTGCGCTGCTTCGGACTTTCTTCACTTGATGACCTTCCGCCTCTTGTCCGTGATGATGAAGATAAGCAGGGAAGTTTATTTGACGAAGAAGAAGTCAATACTGATACAGAATAAAGAAACTGAAAGGAGAAAATGCCATGCTTTGGATTATAATCGGTATCATACTGCTGATTTTAATTATAATTCTTTTTTCTCCTGTAAGGATTTATGTAAGCTATTGTGATAAAAAACCGGGTATTGTGTTAAAATATCTCTTTATAAAAAGAGTGCTTGCCGGCGGTGAAAAAAAGCCTGAAAAAGCAAAGAAAAAAACTCGGAAAAAAACTCAGGTAAAAACAGATACGGATGAAAAGTCGGATAAGAAGAAAAGCAGACTCATTCCTGATTCTTTTTCCGGTAAAATTAACTTTATCAAAAACATTGCTTCAACAGGCGGACGTGCTTTCAGACGTATTACAAAGCATATAAAAATCAAGGATATTTTTATTGATATTCAGGTGTCCTGTCCGGATGCATGTGAATGTGCCGTGAACTTCGGAAAAATAAATATTCTTGTTTACAATGCAATCAGCTATCTTGGAAATTTTGTAAAGCTTAAAAAGAAAAGCATAAATATAAAATGTGTTTATAATCAACCGGAATCTGTATATAATGTAAGCTTTAATGTAAGGCTTACACCGGCAGCTGCAATTATGACTGCAATTGCTTTTATTTTCAGATTTCTGGTAAATAATATAAAAATGAAAAAAGAACATCAGGAATGTCAGACAGCATAAAATCATATTGATTCCGTAAATCTTTACAGCTGTTTTGAAGATTTACGGTCTGGACAGCTCCTTATTATAAACAGCAGAATGGAGATTAATTATGAAAGATAACCACACAATCGGCAATATTATGGGTATAACAATGGAAAAGCTCAAGGAAATGGTTGATGTAAATACTATTGTCGGTGAGCCTATTTCACTGCAGGACGGTACAACAATCATTCCTATTTCAAAGGTTTCATTCGGTTTTGCGTCAGGCGGTTCAGACCTTCCGAGCAAGTCACAGAATGAGCTTTTCGGAGGTGGTTCCGGAGCAGGAGTTTCAATCCAGCCCCTTGGCTTCATGGTAGTTTATAAGGGTGAAGCAAAGCTTATGCAGATGTCTGTAAATGCTTCAACACCTAATGCGGTTGCAACTATGGTTCCTGAAATTATCGATAAGGTAGCCGATATGTTCTCAAAGGGAAAGAAAGGCAAGGAAGATTCCGAAACAGAGAATCAGTAATACGGGTGTGTCCTATTTTCAATATTTTGTTCATAAGATATAAAGGACAAAATGATGAAAAACAGGAGGCACATTATGAAAAAGTTTTTATCCGTTTTGACGGTGGCAATGCTGCTGGCAGTTCCGCTGAGGGTTTATGCCGAAAACCCTGTACCGGAGGTGTCAGCCAGAGCATGCGTTCTGATTGAGGAAAAAACAGGGAAGATACTCTTTGAAAAGAATTCTGCCGAAAAGCTGCCGATGGCAAGTACAACTAAAATTATGACTACACTTCTTTGCATTGAAAGTGGTGGTCTTGATGATGAATTTGTTGTTGACAGCAGCGCAATAAAGGTTGAAGGTTCATCTATGGGACTTGTTGAAGGGGATGTGGTTACAAAGCGTTCTCTTTGCTACGGCATGCTTCTGCCCTCCGGAAATGATGCGGCAAATGCTGCAGCTGTAAAAATTGGCGGCAGTATTGAAGAATTTGCGGAAATGATGAATGAACGTGCAGAGCAGATAGGAATGACAAGAACCTGCTTTGTTACGCCGTCAGGGCTTGAGGGTGAGGGACACGGCTCAAGCGCTTATGACATGGCACTTCTTGCAAGGGAAGCTCTGAAGAATCCTGTTTTTGCGGAAATATGTTCGGAAACCGAAGCAAAGGTACGGTTTGGCAATCCGCCATATGACAGATGGCTTAAAAATACAAATAAGCTTCTGACAATGTATGATGGAGTAAAGGGTGTCAAGACAGGGTTTACAGATGAGGCAGGAAGATGTCTTGTTTCTGCGTGTGAGCGTGACGGAGTTTCTCTTGTGTGCGTAACCCTCAATGACAAAAATGACTGGGAAGATCACAGCAGAATGTATGATTATGGTTTTTCTAATGTAACATCAGCAGAGCTTTCCTCTGATGAAATATATCCTCTTACTATTGTGGGCGGTACGGAAGAAACAATTCCCGTAAAGGCACAGGGGAGTATAACAATCGGTGACGACGGAAAGCTTATGAATAAAATTTCTTCGGAAATAATTATGCCGCCCTTTGTATATACCAATATAAAGCTTGATGATAAAGTCGGGGAAATGCGCTGGTATTATGACGGAAGATATATCGGAAGTCTTGATATTACAGCTATGAAAAACGCCCGATTTGAGTCTGTAGAAAAAAGTGAAAAGAACATCCTTGAAAAAATAAAGGATTTTTTGTTTAATAATTAAGGAGTTATAATGGAAAAGAAAAGGATACAGAAAATTATTGCCGACAGCGGCTATTGTTCCCGCCGAAAGGCAGAGGCACTCATGACCTCCGGCAGAGTCAAGGTTAACGGTCATCCCGTAAAGCCTGGTGATAAAGCGGGGGTAAGGGATATTATAACAGTTGACGGTGAAAGAATTTACATACCGAAAAAGAAGAATTATATCTATCTTATGCTTAATAAGCCAAGAGGATATGTTACAACAATGAGCGATGAAATGGGAAGAAGATGTGTTACAGAGCTTCTTGAGGATGTTGGTGAGAGGGTTTATCCTGTCGGACGTCTTGACAGAAATTCTGAGGGACTTTTGCTGTTTACAAATGACGGAAACTTTGCAAACAGCATTATGCATCCTGCAAAACAGATTACAAAGACATATCGTGTAACAGTACGCCCTGATATAAATGATGAGCAGCTTGTTGCGTTGTCGGACGGTGTTGTTATTGACGGAAGAAAAACCCTTCCGGCAAATGTTGTTGTAAAAGACAAGGAGCAGGGGAGAGTTGTTCTTCTGATTACAATACGTGAGGGAAGAAACCGTCAGATAAGAAAGATGTGCGAAGCTGTAGGACTTGAAGTGGCAAGGCTCCGACGCATAAGTGTCGGTCCGTTAAAGCTTGGAATGCTCAAGCCCGGTACTTACAGGGAGCTTACGGCAGAAGAACTCAGAGCAATAAGAAATGCAATTGGTAAGGATGTGAAGTAATGCTGGAAATACATGAAAGACAGGATACAATCGGCTACGAAAATATTGTAGCGACTATTTTAAGTGAAAACATTCATATAGTTGAGTCGAAAAACGGCGAAAGCACAAATGGTTACGGCGTTTATTCGGTTGGTGAAAACGGACTTTCCATTCACGATTATGAAAGCGGAGAATGGGATATTATTGACGGAATTATAAGAACAATCCTTTTTAAGGGAATGCTTGGCGGAATAAACAGATGTGAATTTCAGGTACGTGATGTTGAAAAGCAGCAAAAGCTTACTAAGCTTGGTTTTATAAACGAAGAATCAAAAACCATAGAAGATATAAATGATTTTATGAGTAATTGTAAAAAATGTAAACATTCTAAATAAATACTTGCTAAATTCTGAAAAATATAGTATAATAGAATAGTGTATTAAATTGATGTTTTTTGACGTTTTGTGGTTGTAGCTTGATACAGCTTTTCTGGAAAATGTTGAAAAATATTGTTAAAATGATAAAATCCGTATAGGAAGGAAAGATAATATGCAGATTGAAAAGAATACAAACAGTCAGGCAAGAGAAAGACTGAGTCTTTTGTTTGATGACGGTATTTACAATGAAATCAATTCAATGGTAAAGGAAAATGACGCTGCAGCTGCTGTTGTTTCGGCTTACGGTTATGTAAACGGAAACGCTGTTTACGCCTTTTCACAGGATAAGGAAGTAAACGGCGGTGCGGTTGGCAAAGCACAGGCTGAAAAAATTGCAAAGCTTTATGAACTTGCTGCGAAAACAGGTTCACCTGTTGTGGGTATTCATGACTCAAACGGAGCATTTGTTGACGGAACTGCTTCATCACTTGCAGCTTACGGCAAAATGCTGAGTAGCTCGGCTGTTGTATCAGGTGTTGTTCCGCAGATTTCAGTTATTGCAGGAACATGTGCAGGAACAGCGGCAATGCTTGCTTGTTCATCAGACTTTGTAATTATGACAAAGGAAAGCGAGTTCTTCATGGCTCCGAATACTGCAAATGGTTCAGCTGAAGCAGCTGCGAAAGCAGGTATTGCTTCAATTCTCTGTGATGATGAAAAGGAAGCTGTACTTGCGGCAAGAGAGCTTGTAAATATTCTTCCTGTTAATAATCTTGCGGCTGTACCTATGTTTGAATTTGCAGAAGGTACACCTGCATCGGCATCAGATGTAAAATCCGTAATTTCTGCGGTCGCAGATGCAGACAGTGCTATTGAAATATGCGCTGAATACGGAAAGGCTGCTTATACAGGCTTTGCAACAATCGGCGGTTCAACTGTTGGTATTGCAGCAGCCGGCATTGACGGAGCAAAGCTTACAGCTGATGACAGTGGAAAGCTTGCACGTTTTGTAAGAACATGCGATGCTTTCTCAATTCCTGTCGTTACATTTGTTGACAGTGAAGGCTTTGATGAAACAGACGTTATTTCCTCAGTTAAGGCTATGACAACTCTTGCAAACAGCTATGCAGAAGCAACAACAGCAAAAATCGCAGTTGTAGCAGGCAAGGCTATTGGTCCGGTATTTGCGGCAGTTGCAGGGGATAGCGCAAATTCTGACTTTACATATGCATATGAAAATGCAGTTATTGCACCACTTGCTCCTGTTACAGCAGTAGAATTTATGTGGCATGACAAGCTTTCAGGTGCTTCAGACTTAGCAGCTGAAAGAAACAAGCTTGCCGATGAATATTCAAAGACTCTTGCAAGTGCTGTTACAGCAGCGGAAAATAACTATATTGATGATATTATTGCTCCTGAAAAAACAAGAGAGGTTCTTCTTGCAGCTCTTGACATTCTTTCAGGCAAGCGTGTACAGAAGCTTCCTAAGAAGCATAATAATATTCAGTTCTGATAGATTATTAATAATAAAGAATAGGTGGTTAATGTTATGAAAAGATTTAATATTACAGTAAATGGTAAGGCTTATGATGTTGCAGTTGAAGAACTTGATGCAAATGCACCGGTAGCTTCAGCACCTGCGGCAGCTCCTGTGTCAGCACCTGCTGCTGCACCTGCTCCTGCAGCTTCTGCACCTGCACCGGCAGCTGCACCGGGTACAGGCGAAAAGGTAAATGCGCCGATGCCTGGTACAATCCTTGATGTAAAGGTAAATAATGGTGACAGTGTAACAAAGGGTCAGGTTATCATGATTTTAGAGGCCATGAAGATGGAAAATGATATTGTTGCTACATGTGACGGTACAATTACAAGCGTACTTGTAAAGAAGGGCGACCAGGTTAACTCCGGCGATGCTCTTGCAACAATCGGCTAATTTTAAATTTTCAGAAAGGCAAGTTCTGCGTGAGCAGAACACAGGTGATAGATTATGGCTAAGGTTAAAATTACTGAAACTGTGCTTCGTGACGCACATCAGTCACTTATTGCAACTCGTATGACTATGGATGATATGCTGCCGGTTCTTCCGCTTCTGGACAAGGTAGGTTATCATTCACTCGAATGCTGGGGCGGTGCAACATTTGACTCATGCCTCAGATTTATAAATGAAGACCCATGGGAAAGACTTCGTATCTTAAAAAGAGAAATGCCTAATACAAAGCTTCAGATGTTATTCCGTGGTCAGAATATGCTTGGTTATCGTCATTATGCTGATGATGTCCTTGAATATTTTGTTCAGAAGTCTGTTGCAAACGGTATTGACATCATCAGAATTTTTGATGCGCTCAATGACATCAGAAATCTCGAAACAGCTATCAAGTCTGCTAAAAAGGAAGGCGCTCATACTCAGGTTGCTATTTCTTACACACTTGGTGATGTTTTTACAACTGATTATTATGTAAACTATGCAAAGCAGGTAGAAAATGTTGGTGCTGATTCAATCTGTATCAAGGATATGGCTGCCCTTCTTACACCTTACGAAACAGAAAAGCTCGTAAAGGCATTAAAGGCAAATGTTAAGATTCCTGTTCAGTTACATACTCATTACACATCAGGTCTTGCATCAATGTGTCTTTTAAAGGGTATTGAAGCAGGTGTTGATGTTATTGATACAGCAATGTCACCGCTTGCTCTTGGTACATCACATGCTCCTACAGAATCAATGGTAGCAGCACTTCAGGGTACTGAATATGACACAGGTCTTGACCTTGTACTTCTTACAGAAATCAGAGATTACTTCATGAAGCTCAGAAAGAAATACATTGATAGTGGGCTTCTTGACCCTAAGATGCTTGCTGTTGATGCAAATGCTCTTATTTATCAGGTTCCTGGCGGTATGCTTTCAAACCTTCTTTCACAGCTCAAGCAGGCAGGCAAGGAAGACAAGCTTGATGAAGTTTTAAGAGAAGTACCGAGAGTAAGAGAAGACGCAGGTTTCCCACCGCTTGTTACACCGTCATCACAGATTGTTGGTACACAGGCTGTATTCAATGTAATCACAGGTGAGCGTTACAAGATGGTAACCAAGGAATTCAAGGGCATTGTAAAGGGTGAATACGGTAAAACACCGGTTCCGATTGACCCTGAATTCAGAAAGAAAATTATAGGCGATGAAAAGCCGATTGACTGCCGTCCGGCTGACCTTCTTGAACCAGAGCTTGACAAGCTCAGAAAAGAATGTGCTGAGTGGACAGAACAGGAAGAAGATGTATTGAGCTATGCTCAGTTCGGACAGGTTGCAGTTAAGTTTTTTGAAAACCGCAGAAATAACAAATACGGTATTGATGGTGCTCATTGTGATGCTCAGAATAAGGTTCATCCCGTATAAAACTAATTTCAGCCTCTGATATTTTATTTTATATATTTTCAGCAGAGGTGCATGCTCTGCTGAAATACTTGTTTTAAACAAAATATTAATTACAAAAGTCGGACTTATGGTTCGACTTTTCAGTTAAAAAAGGAAGTGTACAGTAAATGCCAATAAGAATTTCGCACGATCTTCCTGCTTTCAATGAACTCAGAAACGAAAATATTTTTGTTATGTCAAAGGAGAGAGCAGAGCATCAGGATATACGACCACTTAAAATTATAATTCTAAATATTATGCCGAAAAAAATTGAAACAGAAACACAGCTTATGAGGCTGCTCAGTAATACTCCTTTGCAGGTGGATATTGAGCTGTTAAATCTTGAGTCGCATGTTTCAAAGAACACTCCTCACCATCATTTGTCAACCTTTTACAAAACCTTTGAGCAGATAAAGGACAAGAGATATGACGGCATGATTATCACCGGTGCACCTGTTGAACATCTTGAATTTGAACAGGTTGATTACTGGGAGGAAATTTCACAGATAATGGAGTGGAGTAAGTCTCATGTTTTTTCTACGCTTCATATTTGTTGGGGCGCACAAGCAGGTCTTTACTATCACTTCGGAATAAAAAAAACAATTCTTCCGCAGAAAATGTTTGGTATTTTTGAGCATAAAATTGAGTTTGAGAACTCCCAGCTTTTAAACGGCTTTGATGATGTGTTTATGGCACCCCATTCAAGGCATACAACAATAGAAAGAGACAAAATCGAAAAGGAAGAACAGCTTGTAATACTTGCATCCTCTGATATGGCAGGGGTAAATATTGTTGCAAATAAAAATGGCAGACAGTATTTCCTTATGGGACACAGTGAGTATGACAGGGAAACCCTTGCAAATGAGTATTTCCGCGATAGAAATCAGGGGCTTGAAATAGAAGTTCCATATAATTATTTCCCTGAAAATAATCCTGAAAACACACCTGTTTTCAGTTGGAGATGCCATGCTAATCTGATGTTTTCAAACTGGCTTAACTACTGTATTTATCAGTCAACTCCATATGAACTTTCCAATCTTGAAAATATGGATTGGAACACAGATTCCGGATTATAAATAAAAAAATACCCATTAAATTAAAGGCATACTTTTTTGAGAGGATTGATAAATCAGTCCTCTTTATTGTGCTTTGAAAGAATATTTACAGTCGCATACGTGTCTTTGTCAGCTTTTTCCATGCTTTTATGAGATAAATTAAGCTGCCGATATTATTAAACATCGGCAGCTTTTTTGTTGAAGAAGGAAAGTATGTGAACAAATGTATAGCTTAGTTTTCAACAGCTTCCTGATCACCGAAAAGGGTATCTCCCTGTGTTACTTCCTGCAGAGTAACCTCAATGTCAATGTCAGTGCCGTTTCTTGAAATGTTAAGTGTGATGACATCACCGGCTTTGAATTCATTTTTCTTTTCATTAAGCTCGTCTGTTGTTGTTACAGCTTCGCCGTTCATACCGATAATGATGTCACCTGCCTGAACCCCTGCGATTTCAGCAGCTCCGTTTGGTGTAAGCGAACGGACATAAAGTCCTACAGGCATACCGTAAAGGCTTGCTGTTGACTGGTCAACATCAATACATGTAATACCAATCTGTGGTCTGCCCTTAACATATCCATAGTTAATGAGGTCGTCAATGATAGTTTTTGCCTGTGTAATCGGAATAGCAAAGCTTAATCCTTCAACAGTAGTAGTTGAGTATGTTGAGGTCATTTTTGCAGAGTTGATTCCGATAACCTGACCATAACTGTTAATAAGCGGGCCACCTGAGTTACCTGAATTAATAGGAGCGTCAGTCTGGATAAGCTGCATCTGCTTTTCATTTACGGAAATTTCACGGTTAAGTGCTGAAACAATACCGCTTGTTACAGAACCGAAAAGCTCAAATCCAAGTGGATTACCGATTGCAAGTACAAGCTCGCCGACCTGTAAATCGTCACTGTTGCCGAATTCGGCAGCTGTAAGTCCTGTGGCATCAATTTTAAGTACTGCAATATCAGTATCGGTATCGTAGCCTATAATCGAAGCTTCATATTCTGTTTCATCTGACATGAGAACGGATACACTCTGCGCTCTGCCGTAACCGCTGGTTTCATCGAAAATAACATGAGCGTTTGTGATTATATATCCTTCAGATGTCATTACAATTCCGGTACCTGTAGATGTGGCAATTTGTGTTTCTGTATCATTGCCGTAAGGGGACTGCTGACCGAAAAACCAGTCAAAGCCGGAATTTGAATTTGTAAAAGGAACATTGAACTTTGATGAAATTCCCACAACAGCAGGCATTACCTTGGTAACAGCATCCGGAACCGAAAGACTGTCCTCTCTTGAAGCAAGCTCCATAAGGCTTTTTTGCTCAACATCACTGTTAACAGTATTTGAAGCAGAAGAAGCAGAAGAAGAACTGCTGTCTATATCTGTGGAATTGCTGCTGAAAAAGTTTTTGAATGAGAAGTTATCGTCAATATACTTGTAAGCAGTAATTGAACCTGCGGAAATTACTGCTGCACAGACTGCAAAGGCAATCACCTTTGTGAAAACTCTCTTTTTCTTACGTGGCTGCGGCTCAACAGGACCGCCTGTTGTTTCGTAAACATTATTATTTGCCGGATAGCTGTAGCTGTAAGAGTTTTGTGTTGGCTGTTCGTTTTCATTACCTTTGAATTCGTTGTTCTGGAAATTATCCATTTTAATACACCCTTTCTATGTAATCATACAATTGAAATCTATTTTTCACTGTGTTTTGTTTTTTTCTTTTGTCTATAATTCTATTATACCCACAAATGTGAAAATCATATGATAGGTGACAGAAAAAAATGTAAAATAGAAATGTAAGAACTTGTATTTGAAGTGATAGTACCTGATTTTAAGCCATATAGTCATGTGCCGCCTTTCTTTCATATACTTTAAGTAAGGCATTATTTTTTATAAGACTGCATGAAAATACTGCATAGATAATGCCTTGATTTAAGAAAGGAAGAGTTTATATGGCAAAAAAAGTATTTATAGGTGTCGGACATGGCGGCACTGACAGTGGGGCAGTGGGTCATATCATCGAAAAAGAATATACGCTGAAAACGGCACAGGCAGTTTCGGAGTATCTTAAAGAATATGGTGTTGAGTTTAAGCTCAGCCGAACAGCAGATATTGATACCGACATGGACAGCAAGGTTAAGATGTGCAACGGCTACAATCCTGACCTTGTTATTGATATTCATTTCAATGCAGGCGGCGGTACAGGATTTGAGGTATACAGAAGTATTGTGGGCGGCAGGTCGCTGACCCTTGCTGACAATATCAATGCAGAGGTTAAGAAATTCTTTACAAGCCGTGGAGTAAAAACAAAGCTTCTGGATAACGGCAGAGATTATTTTGCAATTATACGTGAAACAAATGCTCCGGCAGTACTCCTTGAGGGCGGTTTTGTTGATACAAGGTCGGATGCGGATTTCATCAAAGCAAATTACAAAAAACTTGCCATGGCTTATGCTGATGGAACTGCCAGAACCCTTGGAGTAAGCAAGCTGACAGGAAATGTTCTTGATAAGGACGGGTACAGAAGGGGGAGCAGTACAATAGGTTCATATGCTCTTAAAATGCTTCTTCTGCTTGCAAGGCAAAAAGGTCTGCAGCCTTATAATATGGATGAAAACTCCTATTATTTCGGTGATGGAACTGAAAAAGCCGTAAATCATTTGCTGGGCAGGTGGGGATACGCTGAAAACGGCATAGCAGGCGGAAATTTTGAAAAAAGGCTTTATCAGGAGCTTAAAGACTGATACTATGTATTTATTATTAAATCAGTTTTGTTCCGTCATTGTCAATATGATATTCATTTACCTGCCAGCCGTTGAGACCGGCGTTGTCAAGTGAGAACTTCATCTTGCCGGAGAAGTATTTGTTATCTTCATCAACAATTGCGATAATTGTAGGACCTGCACCGCTTATGTAAGCAGCATATGCACCGTGATTATACGCAATGTCGAATACTTCTCTTGCATTGGGGATAAGAGCCATTCTGTATGGCTGATGAAGCTTGTCATGTACCGCTGTTCTTAAATTTTCAAATTTTCCGGTCAGCAGCGATGATGAAAAAAGAGCTGCTCTTGAGAGATTGTAGACGGCGTCCTTATGCGACACTTCGGTAGGTAAACACGCTCTTGCCTTTTCGGTTTTCAGTTCAAAATCAGGAACGATTGTAACAAATTTAAGCTTGGTGTAAACCTCCTGCTTTACCCAGTGAACCTTTTTGCCGTCAAATACGGCTGTTACGATACCGCCGAGAAGGGCAGGGGCAGTGTTGTCAGGGTGTCCTTCAATCTGTGCGGCAAGGTCCACAAGGTCATCAGCAGTGAGGGGGTTGCCCAGAAGCTCATTGGCACCTACAAGTCCGGCGACTATGCAGGCAGAGCTTGAACCCATACCTCTTGCCATCGGGATATTGTTGGTCTGACGAATTTTAAGTCCGCTTATATTTTTTCCGCATACATTGAATAAATCCTTTGCGGAAATATAAATCAGATTTTTTTCATCAGTAGGAACATCAACGTTATCAAGTGATTTAATATCAATTGTATCACTTTCCTCCATTGAAACATAATTATAGTAGGTGAGTGCAAGACCGAGTGCATCAAATCCGGCACCAAGGTTTGCGGATGTTGCGGGTATCTGTATTTTTATCATCTGAAATTCTCCTCTGCTTTGATTATAATTACAATCAGTGTTTTTAGAATCAGTTACTCTATAATACTATTTTAATGTATTTGCAGGGGCTTGTCAAGTATTTATCAATACTTATCCGGTGTGTTTGGAAAAATTTCAAAAAATTTCAAAAAAATTTAAAAAAACCCTTGACATTTATAAAAACATCTGATATAATATAATAGTCGTCAGGAAATAGTGATGTTTCCTTGAGAATATAAATGCGAGTGTGCTGGAATAGGCAGACAGGCACGTTTGAGGGGCGTGTGTCGTAAGGCGTATGGGTTCAAGTCCCATCACTCGCACCATAGCCTTAGCTAAAAAGCTGAGGCTATATTTAAATATATGGAAAGATGGCTGAGCTGGTCGAAGGCGCACGACTGGAACTCGTGTAGGCGTTAATAGCGTCTCGAGGGTTCGAATCCCTCTCTTTCCGCCAAGAACTCCCGTAACTACGTTGTTTCGGGAGTTTTCTTTAAAGTAAAGATAAACAATGAGGTGAGATAAATGCAGAACATAACAACTGAACAGGCAATAAATAACGCTGTTGCTTCTTCAAAAATGGAAGGACTCATCCCAACAGCAAAAGACTTGGAACTCATAAAAAGTTTTGTGAGTGGAAAAATCACGCATGAAGAGTTTCTGAACATCATCAAAGCAGAATGTCAGAGGGCGTAATCAATGGCTGTCTACTCAATGGAGGGTACACAAAAGGACTGCTACCCTGATACAACTGTGCTAATCAACAAACTGGGCATAAAAGACCAGAAAATGCTGAATGTTGCAGAAATAAGAATAGTAATCTCAATGACAGCTAAAATAGAAAATGAAATCAGTTTTGAAAATGTAGACTTTGACTTCTACAAGTCCTTACATCATCAGCTGTTTTCAGACCTTTACGAATGGGCAGGTAAAATCAGAAGCATAAACATCTCTAAAAAAGGTACTGTTTTCTGTAAATCAGACGACATAGAAAGAATAGGTATACTCAAGTTTAAAAGGCTTGAAAAACTGAACTTTCTGAAAAATCTGAATAAAGAGGACTTTGTTGAAGAACTAACAGAGCTTTACAATGACCTTAATATGCTACACCCATTCAGAGAGGGCAACGGAAGAACTCTAAGACTTTTCGTCACCTTACTTGTAAGAAATGCAGGGTATAACATCAGTTTTGCAGAATGTGACAGCGATTTTCTGATGATAGCAACAATCAAAGCCGCACAAGGTGATACCAATCTGTTAAGAGAAGTTTTTTCAGAAATTGTGACGTCGTGACGACCAGTGGCGACGTAGTCGACAAGAATAATGAAGTAAAATAAAAAGTCGTTTCGGTTTTCTTTAAATAATCCGAAACGAACACAAAATAAAAATTAAGGAAAAACAGGGATAATCATAAAATAAAAAACAGGCAATATCTGCTGGAACTCGTGTAGGCGTTAATAGCGTCTCGAGGGTTCGAATCCCTCTCTTTCCGCCACCGAGTGACCTCGGAGGACAAATCGCTTCTCATTTTTGGGGAGCGATTTTCTTTTAGGCTCGACCGTTTACCTTTCATCTATTTTATAGTCACAAGACAGATGAAATGTGGTGTAATTACGCATAAACAACGTAGTTAAGCCGTCTTTCGTTGCTTATCATTTGAAAATCATTAAAAAACAACGTTTTTCAAACGAAGTTGACACGAAAAAGATGTATCGACTATGAAATAACTTAACACAAAAAAGTACCCCTAGAGGTACTTTTGCTATATTCTTTATCAAATCTGGCAAAATTTAAGGATAATGCATTGAACACATTATCCTTAAGTATTTTATAATTGTTAAATTGATATGGTAATATGATTAATATCCCATATATACATAACATGTAATACTGCCATCAATTCCAGTTCCCATATAATAAGATTGAGCTATATTAAGGGCATCATTAAGACCGGCTTCTGACATTCCTCCAAATATATTCGCACTATGCCCCCAACCAGAACCATCTGCATTTATAATGATTTCATAACAATAATCACAATATGGATTATACGATAAAATTGTTCCAGGGGCAAAATCTGGAGTATTCGGTTCTTCTTCGTATGAATCTTCAGGTTCTTCTGGCTCTGGCTCTGGTTCGGGTTCTGGCTCTGGAGCTACATACTCCTCCTCTGGCTCTTCGTAAACAGGTTCTTCATAATACTCCTCCTGTTCAGCCTCTGTCTTAACTTCTTCCTTCTTCTTAGTAGTAGCCTTTGTGGTTGCAGTGGTTGTTGTAGTTGTTGTGACCGTTGTAGTTGTAGCCGTTGTAGTTACTGTTGTAACAACAGGCTCAGTTGTAGCTTCTGTGACATTCTCAATAGTAATATTATTGTTGCTTGTATTATCATCACCGCCCATAGCTATTGCGCCTATTGTTATACCGCCTGCAATAACAACAAGAGCAGAAGCACCGATTATAATATGCTTCTTTGTGATTTTTTCTTTGATTGCGTTTAAGTCCATGCTTTTTTCCTCCTTTAATTATGTCTTAAAACAAAAAGTGCGCAGCATAAAGCCACGCACCGAAAAATGCATAACTCCATTGCTGCGACACAATCTTTTCAGCTATACCAAAGTACACGAAAATTGAGCATGCACTTTTACCGAATTAGTAAAAGGTCATACTTTGGTTTATAGCTAAATATTTGATTATGTCGCAATTATTATTATATCACATTAGTGCGGTAAATGCAAGGGTTTTCTTTATAGTGGAAACAAACTCTTTCCGATTGTAAAGATTTTTAATTTGACTATAAGAACAGATATTAATTAGTGATATAAACAAAACAAGATAAAAAACAAGGCTGTTCTGCACAACCTTATTATTTATAAACAAAAAAGATGAACCCCTAAAACAAGGATTCATCTCTCTGTAGTATTTAATTTATATGAGCAGGATAGGAAATTACATCAAATCAGCGTCAAGCATTTTTCTGTATGCTCCAATGTCAACTTCAACTAAAGTTATAATACATTTATCTTCACTGTCTGTACCTACAATATTGGTTGCCTTAGGTAATGGGATATTATCATCCTGCATATCAATAGCAGTAATACATATAGCATCTTTTTTAGCTTTCAAGATTGGTCAGACATTTTTTACTAACCAATATAAAGTACATATACATTTTTGTCTGTATACTTTTACTCATTTTTGAGCAATAGGTTTATCACAATTATTGTGTATAACTGCAATCATTCCACCATTGCATTAAAATGTCTTCTGTAACGTCTTGGAATATTGATACCAACCATATACCCCAAATCGTGAAGTACATCAGATATAACAGCAAAACCATCTTTGTAAAACTGTCCGATACGTCGTTGCTTATCTGATATATTTTTATAATCTGAAGGACAAACAAAAGTCCAGTCTGCACCTTCATCA
>SVNU01000047.1 GCA_015066715.1 Ruminococcus sp.
GTTTAAAGCATTTAAGGATGACAGAATGGAACTTGTCGTACACATTGCCGCATACTATGGTCTGAGAAGAAGTGAAATTCTTGGATTACAGTGGGATAGTGTAGATTTTGAGCAGAAAACAATTACCATTCGCAGAAAAGTTATTACATATATGGATGAAATGGGAAAGTGTAAAACCATATGCGAAGATAAGTTAAAAACCAACTCTACAAGAAGAACCTTGCCTTTAATTCCGCATATTGAGAAACTGTTGATTAAGCAGAAAGAAAAAAGAGATTATTACAGAAAGCTTCTTCGTGATGGCTATTGTAAAAATTATCTTGATTTTGTATGTACAGATGATTTCGGGATTTTGATTACGCCTGAATATGTGACTTCACATTTCGGTTATGTTGTCAAAAAGAATGAACTCAAACATTTGCGGTTTCACGACTTAAGACATACTTGTGCCAGTTTGCTTATAGCCAACCATATTCCTTTGAAGTCTATACAGGATTGGTTAGGACACGCAAATTTCCAAACAACAGCAAATATATATTCTCATTTGGATTTTAGTTCAAGAATAGAATCAGCTGATATGATAACAAGTATTTTAGGAGATTCGGAAACAGGCATTGAAACTTCGACAGAAATATCGAGAAATGTCAAAAGAGGAAGAAAACCAAAATCTACAGTATATTTTTTAGACGAACAGTAAAAGTTCTACAAAAAATCGTAGAACTTAAAAAAATCCGAAAAAAATGTATTTTCAAAGTTGTAGAATTTTTCGTAGAACTGAATATCAATTCGATATTATTTGTTCTACGAATTATTAGGCATAATATCACTGACATGCAGTAACTAAGCGGTTTTAAGATAACAAAAGATTTTAGATTTATAATTGGTTATTGGAATTTCAGATGATTTATGATATAATAACAAAATAGCACAACGAGCGAAAAGGGAGGCGAATTATATGAAAATATCAGGGATTGTATGCGAATACAATCCGTTTCACAACGGACACACTTATCATATAGAAAAAACAAGGGAAAACGGCGCTACGCATGTAATTGCTGTAATGAGCGGAAATTATGTGCAGCGTGGCGAAACTGCCGTGATGAACAAATTTGAAAGAGCGCAGCTTGCGGTTAAAAACGGCGCTGACCTTATAATAGAAATACCGACGGTGTATTCGCTGGCTTCAGCTGAATTTTACGCCAGAGGAGCCGTATATCTGCTGAATTCCCTTGGCTGTGTAGATGAAATTTCATTCGGAAGTGAGGTAGGCTCTATTGAAGAACTTGAAAATGCCGCCGAAATTGCATGGGAATGTCAGCAGTCACCGGAGCTTGAGGAGCTTCTGAAAAGCGGTATGTCGTATCCGAATGCCGTAAATAACATGATTTTGTCCAGATACGGCAGAAAAAAAGGCAACAGAATAGGTGATATTTTAGCTTCTCCCAATAACGTTCTGGCGGTTGAATACCTGAAGGCAATAAAATATTTCAGGTCGGATATAAAGCCTTTTACAATAATAAGAAAAAGCGTTGCCCATGATTCAATGAACCCATTGGGAAATACAGCAAGCGCATCCTATATACGAAAATGCATGGATGAAAATGAGGAATTTTCCAAATTTGTGCCTGAAAATGTATATAATGCATACTGTCAGGCTGCTGCGGACAGAAGTATTGCGTCAATAAAAAATCTTGAACGTATACTTATTTACAGACTTCGTACAATATCTAAGGAGGAGCTTGCCGATATACCGGATGTCGGTCAGGGTCTTGAAAACAGAATTGCTGAATGTTCCAGCCTTGGCAGTATTGAGGAAATCGAACAGGCAATAAAGTCGAAACGATATACAATGGCAAGAATACGCCGTATTATATATAATATACTTATCGGAATTACAAAAAGCGACCTTGAAATACTGCCGCCATACGCAAGAGTGCTTGCTGTGACAGAGCGTGGCAGAGATATACTTGCAAAAGCTAAGGAAACCGCATCAATTCCGGTCAATACATCTCTTGCAAAGCTTGCCTCAACAAGTGATGATGCAAAACGTTTTGCCGAAATTGAGGCAAGAGCATCTGACATATATGCTCTTGCTCAGGAAAAAATAGGAAAAGGACAGTCGGATTACAAAGCTATGATACGACTCGAAACGGAAAGTCAGAATGAAATAAAGCCGGAGGAGCTTCAGGAGGATATAGAAGAAGCGCTTGACCTTATCGAAGATGATGAAAATACTGACAATCAGCCGGAAAATACAATAGAATGTGAGATTACAGATGAAATATAAAGGAATTATATTTGACCTTGACGGAACATTGCTTGATTCAATGAGTGTATGGGAAAATGTGGACAGGGATTTTCTTCTTGAAAACAATGCGGTTTACACAACCGATGTGTCCGATGTGGTTAAAAAAATGACCATACAGCAGTCTGCCGAATATTTCAGGACGCAGTTTAATCTTCCTCATTCATGCGAATACATTATAAATCGTATAGAGGAAATGGTTTCGGAGCAGTACTGCAGGCATATTCCTCTTAAAAAAGGAGTATATGAGGCTTTGAAAAAGCTTTTGGAAAGCGGTATTAAAATGTGCGTTGCAACAGCAACGTATAACAGCCTTGTAAATGCTGCACTCAAAAGACTGGGGATATATGACATGTTTGAATTTGTTCTGACTTGCTCAGATGTCGGCTCCGGCAAGGATAAACCCGATATATTTTACAAGGCAGCAGAAAAATTATTATGTGATACATCTGAAGTAATAGTTGTGGAGGATTCACTGCACTGTATTGAAACGGCAAAAAAAGCCGGATTTTTCACTATTGCCGTTTATGACGAAATCGCAAGGAATGACAGGGCAAAAATCCTTGAGATTTCCGATTGCTGCATAAATGACATGAGTGAATTCTGTGAAATATTCTTTAACTTGAATGAGGTATAATTATGGCAAAGGTACTTGTTGGAATGAGCGGCGGAGTTGACAGCTCGGCTGCCGCAAAGCTTCTTCTTGATAACGGACATGATGTTACAGGAGTAACCTTAAAGCTTTTTGAACCGGAAGATGTAACAGACGATATAAGAGCATGCGGCTCTGCTTCGGATGTTAAAGATGCAAAAGCTGTTGCAGAAAAGCTTGGATTTGAGCATCTTGTATTTGATCTGAGGGAAAGCTTTCGTGAAAATGTAATGTCATACTTTATAAACAGCTATATAAAAGGCGAAACCCCGAATCCCTGCATTGAGTGCAACAAAAACATCAAATTCGGCAAAATGCTTGAAGAAGCCGAAAAGCTGGGCTTTGACTATATTGCCACAGGGCACTACGCAAAACGTGTCTTTAATGAAGAAACGAAAAAATTTCAGCTTATAAGACCATCAGACCGTTCAAAGGACCAGACTTACGTTTTATACGGTCTTACGCAGTATCAGCTTTCAAAAACTCTTTTTCCTCTTGGAGAGTTTGAAAAGTCACAGATAAGAAGTATTGCGCAGGAGGCGGGGCTTATTAATTCAGGAAAGCCCGACAGTCAGGATATATGCTTTGTTCCTGACGGAGATTACGCAAAATTTATTTCAGACAATTCCGATGTATCAATTAAGGAAGGCAATTTTCTTAATTCAAACGGAGAAATAATCGGTACTCATAAGGGTGTCATTCATTATACAGTAGGGCAGCGTAAAGGGCTTGGCATTGCCCTTGGAAAGCCGGCGTATGTTATCGGAAAGGACGCTTTGAAAAACACGGTAACAATAGGAGACAAGGAGGAATTATACAAAAGCGAAATTACAGTGACTGATTTAAACTGGATTTCGGGAGAGAAGCTTTCTGCTGAAATCTCTGTTACAGCAAAAACCAGATACAGTCAGAATGAAGCCGAGGCAGTTGTAATACCTCTTACTTCAGATACTGCACGGGTTGTGTTCAGTCAGCCGCAAAGAGCACCTGCAAAAGGACAGGCGGCAGTCTTTTATAATGGAGACATTTTGCTTGGCGGAGGTACAATTCAATAATAAATGCCACTATTTACCTTGACATTTGTTTTGTATTCCTATTGACAAAACAGCTATAAAATGTTAAAGTTGTAATATGATTATTTAAGGGGAAAACAGAAAATAGTATCTATATGTGTGTTATGGAGGTTTACAATGAAAAAGACTTTTAAAAGAATAGCTGCTGTTTTAGCGGCAGCAACTGTTATTGGTACTGCTTCGGTAAATGTTTCAGCTGCCACTGCTGATGATGTTGTTGCAGCAGCAAGAGCAGCCGGATTTTTAGAGGAATATGTTCAGACGCTTCAAAACTATCTGAATGTTACAAAGTTCAATTCTGCACAATATGATATTCTTGTGGAAAAATTCTCATCTGTCGGAGAAGAAATGGACGAAATTGCAATGCGTTACTTTGGCAAGACGGTTGCCGAAATGAAGGGTGAAGCTGAAAAAGATGCCGAAAAAAACGGTACTGAATTTGATGATTCATTTTTAAGTGACCTTGCTGATAAAATGACAAACGATAATATGCTTGATATTCTTGATGAAATGGTGGATGCCGGAAAAGAACTGGGACTTGATGTAACAGTAGAAAAAAAGGCAGAAAAAAACTTTATTCTTACAATAAAGGATAAGGACGGAAATGTTCAGCTGGTAACTCCTGTCGGAAAGCTTGTTGACAGAACAGGTGTTTCTGATACAACAGAAAACTCATCTGCGGTTGCTGCAGCATGTGCCGGCGCCGTTGTTCTTGGTATTACAGGGGCAGGCGTTCTTGTATTAAGACTTAGAAAAAACGAGGAATAATCCATGAGTAAAAAAAATAAAACTGCCCTCATCGCAACTCCTTTTGCGGTTCTTGCGATATGTGCAGGAATTATCGGCGGAGCGGCAGTTATACCGGCGCAAAAGCTTTCAAAAACAGCCGGAATAATATTTTCGGCGGAGGCGGAAGCTGATCATGAAAAAATCGGTGAAATTAAATATGTCGAAAAGGAAGTTGAAGCTGTTCTCGATGATGGGAATAAAATTGTTTATCCTTCCTTCGGCATGCAGTATGCAACGCTGACAATTAATTCAATTGACCTTGAAGCACCGGTCTTCTTCGGAAGTACCGAAGATTTGCTTCAGCAGGGAGTTTGCCAGTATATAGGCTCTGTTGTTATCGGTGAAACAGGAAATGTTGTGCTTGATGCACACTGCAATACTTTCTTTTTAAATCTCGGTGATGTAAAAGCCGGTGATGAAATAGTGCTTGAAACATCTTATGGTAAGTTTACATACAAAATGAAGGAGAGCACTATATTCAAAGAAACAAACAATGCTCTTATTTCACCTACAAAGGATGACCGTCTTACCCTTTATACCTGTTACGGAAATCTTCTCGGGCCTACCGAGGACAGGCTTGCTGTAATCTGTGAGCTTGTTGAAAAAGAATTTTATAACTGACAGAAAGGATAAGACCAAATGAAAATTACTGAAAAATATGTTTTAAATCTGATTCTGTCAATTATTCTTGTTTTTTCTCTGGCAGGCAGCGGTGCGGCGCTTTTTGCAAAACAGTATCTGCTTGATGCTGATACTTTTATTGCAGTTTCAGATGAAAAGGACATTCCTCAGAAGGCATATGACGAAATAAATGAATATTTTACTCAGAGTGCCGCTTATTCGCGTATTCCTGCCGATGTTTATATGTCGGCGCTGACGGTTGATAATGTGAAAATGCTTATTGATTTGAGAATACAGCACATGTTCACATATATTTATGCTGTTGGTTCTGGCGAACTTGAAGAACAGGATTTTAACGATACTGACGGAATCGACTTTGAACAGCTCGAACAGAATATAACAAATTATTTCGATGAGTTTGCAAAGGAAAATAATGTTGAAGTCAATGATGAATACACGGCGCAGCTTGTGAATACAATAGATACTGCAAAAAATGAAATCATGAATATCACTGATATTTACATGATAAGTCTTATTCATGAAACTGGTATTATAGCAAAAGTGCGAAGTATTTATAATTATATTGACCCGATTATTTATGCATGTGCAGGAATTTCACTTGTTTGTGTAATCCTTATTGTGGTTCTTTCAAGAAAGAATATCGGCAGTGCGTTTTACTGGATTTCGGTTTCGGTTATGTGTACAGCAGTACTTGGCCTGATTCCAACGCTTTATTTAAAGCTTTCCGGTATAACGGATAAGCTTATTGTTAGAAATGAATGTGTCTACGCAGCATTTACAGGCTTGTTTTCAAAAATAATAAGCACACTTTTGTTTACGGAAATTATAATTTTTGCAGTTGGTGTCATTTTACTTGCAGCAGGCGGACTTATTTCAAAGCTTTCAGGAAAAAAGGCTTGAAAATTTTAACATACCAATAATATTTAACGGCAGAGCTTACAGGTTCTGCCGTTTTGGTCTTTGATTATGCTGTTTTTATTGTATTAAAGTTGACAAAAGAAAATTTAAGGTGTATAATTTTCATAAAGCAAAAGGAGCAATTTTATGGAAGAAATTCTGGAATTTATTGTTGAAGTTATATTTGAATTTTTTGCTGAGGTTATAGAAACGGCCGCAACCTCCGAACGTATTCCTTTTGTAATTCGTATTGCCATAATGCTGCTTATTTCCGCTTTTTGTCTTGGTCTTGCCGTGGTCGGAATTTACGGAATTATAATGTCGGATGAAACAATTATTATGGTTTTATTTGGAATTGTGGGTGTTGTCGGAGTTCTGATGCTCACAGTTTTTCAGTGGAAATGGTGGAAGGCTTTAAAAACAAAATAATTTTCACTACAAATTCACATAACTGCTATTGATTTTTTGTTTAAAATATAGTATAATGAAAATATATTATTTAAGAATGGAGAAATCAACTGATGGTATACGATATAATAGAAGAAATCAAAAAAAATCTGACAGGTGATATTGCAAAAGATATGACATATCTTCAGGAACAGGCTGAAAAATATCAGGATCACGAAAGTGCAGAAGAAATACTTCATGCTATCAGTAGCATTACCTTTGATATGATGCCGGAGGATAAAAAGCAGTATCTCAAGGAAACAATGTTTATCGGTGACAAACGTATCGACCAGGCTTTCAACGAAGCAAATAATCTTTTCAAAGAAAGAAAGCTTGATGAATCTGCTGCTCTTATGAAGAAAATTGCAGACAAGATTGATGATTTTTATAAGAATCCACAGAACAAAAATATGTATTCATTCAGAAATCGTTTTGACGAATATTTATTCAGAGAAATGTTCAAGCCTGAGGGCGAATTTGCAAGAACACCATATGATGTATGCACATATCTTACAGCCTATGGATATATTCTGGTTGAAATGAACAAAGGCAAGGAAGCAGTTCCCGTACTTGAAAAGGCTATAAAGTCAAATCCTGTAAATGTAGGGCCAAGATTCGAGCTTGCCGAAACCTACAAAATGCTTCATGAGCCTGCAAATCTGCTTTATACAATAAAGGATACTCTCCCGATTGCATCAAGTCCGGAAGAAATTGCAAGATGTTATTGCAATCTTGGTTACTATTGTATTGAAATCAAGGATTACGACAGCGCTGTTGCATTTTATTATGCAAGCATGCTTTATTTCCCGAATGAACATGTAACAGGTGAAATACAGCATATCGCAATGCTCAAGGGTAAGCAGGTTGACCCGCCTACAAAGGAAGATGTTGAAAAGGCATTTGCAAAGTATAAGCTCAAGGAAGGTCCGAACCCTGTAGTTATAAATATGGCGTATTCGCTTGGTGAATACTGTGTTGAACATAATGCGCATCCGCAGGAATCGCTTTTCTACTATAGCATCGCTTATAATCTTACAAGAGAAGAAAAAATCAAGGAAAAGCTTGATAAGCTTGTTGAACAGGCAAAAGAGGTAGCAAAAAAACGTGCTGAAATGCTGAAGAATAAACAATAAAAGTACAAAGGACGTCTTAATGACGTCCTTTCCTGCTGTTGTCAAAAGCTAAATTTATATTTAGCGTTCTAATCTTTGTTTTCATTATGTACTTTTTGCTTGTGCAAAAAGTACCAAAAACACATTTCTTTTTCTCAATGAGAAAAAGAAACAAAAAGAAATCAAAACTTAAAACTGTTGAAAAATTCATACTGTTTCCCATTAAAAGAACTATCATACCCGATAAAAAGCAAACTGTTGCAGATAGTCTGCATAAAACACAGTTCTCCCCGCAAATTAAGCTATAGCTTGAGGAAGCTTGAAATTTAATACTTACAAATTCTGTTTTATTGTACTCATGTATAGTTGGACTTTTAATTTTGTAATTATGAAGTTGCCAAGTACAAGGAAACATTATTATTTAATTTGCTGTGTGACGGATGGAATTTTTCTTTTCGGTTCCTTTTCTTAAAAGAAAAGGAACTGCATTTCTTTGTAACTTTCTTTGTGCAAGCAAAGAAAGTTAATAATAAGATTAGAACGCTAAATATAAATTTATCCTTTCTATAAATTCAAAAGGACGTCTTAACGACGTCCTTTAAGGCTTTAATCTCCAAATGAAATTCCAAGATTTTTTGCGGTTTTAACAAGCTGGTCCGCCGGATCAACAAACTTTGTCTTTCCTGCAATATCAACAAGCTTGTTAGCCGTAATTTTACCGCCGATTTTAGCAACCGAACGTCCGTATTTTTCCTGAGAAATAAGCTTTGCTGCATGTACACCGAATTGTGTTGCCAGAATTCTGTCATAAGCACTCGGGCTTCCGCCGCGAAGCATATGTCCGGGAACACATGCTCGTGTTTCAAGACCGGTATTCTGCTGAATCTGTGAAGCAATTCTGTTGGTTGCAGTAGTAATGCCGGCTTCTGCGCGAAGTCTTGCACGTTCCTTTTTCTTGAGTTTTGCTTCATCCTTATCGAATACACCTTCAGCAACAGCTATAATCGAGAAGTTTTTTCCGCTTTCGCTTCTCTTTATAACCGACTCGCATACCTTATCAATGTCATACGGTATTTCCGGAATAAGAATAATATCAGCACCACCTGCAATACCCGAATTGAGAGTCAGCCAACCTGCCTTGTTGCCCATAATTTCGCAAAGGAGAATTCTTGAGTGGCTGTTTGCTGTTGTGTGAAGCCTGTCAATTGCGTCAGTTGCAATGTCAACCGCTGTATGGAAACCGAAGGTTACATCTGTTCCAAAAATATCATTGTCAATGGTTTTAGGAAGACCGATTACATTAAGACCCTCCTGAGAAAGCAGATGAGAGGTTTTATGTGTTCCGTTGCCGCCAAGGGTTAAAAGACAGTCGAGCTTTTGCTTTTTATAGGTTTCCTTCATGTTTTTTACCTTGTCGATTTTGTCATCACCGATAACCTGCATCATCTTAAACGGCTGGCGTTTTGTGCCGAGAATTGTACCGCCTCTGGTTAAAATGCCGGAAAACTCCTCCGGTTTCATGTCACGGCAGATATTGTTGATAAGCCCGTAATAACCTTCTGCAATTCCGACAATTTCAACATTATCCTGTCCCATCATTTCGTAGCATGCCTTCGCAACTCCTCTGATTGTAGCGTTAAGACCCGGGCAGTCACCGCCGCTTGTTAAAATACCAATACGTTTTTTCATATGAATCTCCAATCTGCCGTTTGAGTATTGCGAAACGGCACGCATAGCTTGTGTAATAGTTATAATACTTTAATGATATTGTATCATTTTTTATTAAATTTGTCAACGTTAATCTTGAAATTTTGTCAGTTTTTGCTTTAAAATTTTTAGGATTTTCACTTGATGTACACATTTTTAGTTTATAATATAAATGTAGTTCAATAAAATCAGATTTATAAGGAGTGTTAATTATGGCAAGAATACTTGTTGTTGACGACGAAACTAATATAAGACGTGTTGTAAGAGAATACGCAGAATTTGAAGGACATGAGGTTTTTGAAGCAGTAGACGGAATGGATGCTGTTGAAATGGTAAAAAACAACAATTACGACGTAATTGTCATGGATGTTATGATGCCGAAGCTTGATGGCTTTTCAACCTGCAAGGAAATAAGAAAATATAAGACAATCCCTGTTATAATGCTTTCTGCCCGTGGCGAGGAATATGACAAGCTTTTCGGATTTGAGCTTGGAATTGATGACTATGTTGTAAAGCCGTTTTCACCTAAAGAGCTTATGGCAAGAATTAAGGTTGCACTCAAGCGCAACGCATCAAAGCCAAACGATGTTCCGGAAAAGCTTACCTTTGAAGGACTTGATATTGACCTTGCAGGACGTGAGGTTTATGTGGACGGCACAAAGGCTTCAATGACTCCTAAGGAATACGACCTGTTATTTTTCCTTGTCAAGAACAAGAATTTAGCCCTTACGAGAGACAGACTTCTTGAGGAGGTGTGGGGTTACGACTTTTTCGGTGATGACAGAACAGTTGATACACACATAAAAATGCTCAGAAACAGTCTTGGCCCGTACAGAAAATTTATTGTGACTCTGAGAGGAATGGGATATAAATTTGAATACAACGAAAATTAAAGGAATTATCAAAAACATGAGCCTCAGAGCAAAGATATGGGAATACTTTATATTTTTTACCGCTATGGTTCTTGTTATACTATGGTTTCTTCAAATAGTTTTTATTGACAACTTTTATAAAGGAATGAAAATTAAGGATGTAAAGAATGTTGCTGTTGAAATTGCCGAAAACTACGGAAATGATGATTACAGCCTTATGCTGACACAGCTTGCTATATCCAATGATATATGCATTGATGTTGCCGATAAATACGGAAGAATTTTGTATACCAAGGATACACTGGGCAAAAGTTGTCTGATACACGGACCTCAGGCAAGCACAGGGAATTTTTTATACAAACTTAAAAACAGTGGCGAAACAGAGCTGTATTACACCGAATTCAATCAGCTTACAAACAGCGATATGCTGATTTATATGACGATAATTGGCAGTGAAAAATCTCCTGACGGATATATCCTTATAAATTCGCCTCTTGTTCCTGTTGACGCAACAGCCGCAATTTTCAAAAAGCAGCTGCTGCTTGTAACAGTTTTTCTTCTGCTTTTAAGTCTTATTATTTCCTATTTTATGGCGAAGAAAATTTCAGAGCCGATTGCACGTATTACAAAATCGGCAGAACAGATGGCAGCCGGAAATTATGACATAAAGTTTGACGGCAAAGGCTATGCTGAAATTCAGCGCCTTTCCAATACGCTTACATTCGCAGGAATGCAGATTTCCAAAGTTGATGCAATGCAGAGAGACCTGATTGCAAATGTTTCCCATGACCTGAGAACGCCTCTTACAATGCTTAAAGCCTACGCTGAAATGATAAGGGATTTGTCAGGTGATAATCCCGAAAAACGAAATGAGCACCTTGAAATTATCATTAACGAAACAGACAGGCTTGCACTTCTTGTAAGTGATATGCTTGATTTGTCAAAGCTTGAACGTGGTGACCTGAAGCTGAATTACAGCGAATTCAACATAAAAGAACTGCTTGAGGATATAATTTCAAGATATAAAGGTCTTTCGGATAAACAGGAATATGATATAAGCTTTGAAGCAGACAGTGACATAACCGTAAATTGCGATATTATAAAAATTCAGCAGGTTATTTATAACCTTATAAACAACGCTGTAAATTATACCGGCGAGGACAAAAAAATCTTTGTAAAGCAGATAAATAAACCTGACTGTGTAAGAATAGAGGTTTCTGACACCGGCGAAGGCATCGAGCCGGATAAAATCAAGCTTATATTTGAAAAGTACTATCGTTCCGAAAACCATAAGCGTGAGGTAGTCGGTACGGGGCTGGGACTTTCAATAGTAAAGGCAATACTGAAAAAACACGGATATAATTTTGGTGTGTTCAGTTCTGTCGGAAAAGGCTCAACATTCTGGTTTGAAATCAAGGATATTGCAGGTAAAATACCACAACAAGCACCTGAAAAACCGCAAAAAAAGAATCTGTTCAAAAAGAGTGAAATGTCAAATTACAACGAAAAAAGCTGAACGCTTTCAGTTTCTTTTCAATTTTTTTTCACACATATTTCACAGATTTAAATTATAATGTAAGTGTACTTAGGAAACTAAGTATACTTAGTTTAACATTTACCCCAATGTTAAACGAATCCCCAATAATCCCTATATCATGACAAAAAGCTCCTTTTTAGGGAGCTTTTTGTTTTATAATATGAAGCTTTGTCTATTCAGGCAGGGGCTTTTTTCTTTTTATATAGTTCACCTAGCATTGCCCCGCCGATAATAAGTACTGCACCGACAATCTGAAGCGGTGAAAGCCGTTCCTTTAAAAAAATCATTGAAAATACTACCGCCGAAAGGGATTCGAGATAGCCACAGACTGCAACTGTCTGTGCAGGAAGCTTTCCGATTGATGAAAAGTAAAGGTAACAGCCGACACCTGTTCCCATAAGTCCGAGAATTATTATCGGAATTATGTCGCTTGCCGATACATCAATTGCAAAGCCCTGTTTAATGCCTATAAAGACAGAAACCGTTATAAAGCTTATAAATAACTGCAAAGCGGAGTTTTCAAGACCTGATATATCACTCGCCTTTTTGTTGAACATAACCATTGTGGAGTATGTAACCGCCGACATAAGTCCGCATAAAATTCCCCATATATTTATTTTTTCGGCATTTGCACCGTTTATCAGGAAAACTCCTGCCAGAACCGCAGCAAATCCGGTTATTTTTACGGCTGTCAGCTTTTCCTTAAACATAAACGGCGACAGAATCATTACAATTACAGGTCCGCAGTTGTAGAGAAGGGTTGAAATACTGACTCCTGTCTGCTGATAAGCCTCATATAAAAACATCCAGCTAAGTCCCATGGAAATTCCTGAGACAGTAAGAAAACCAAGTGATTTCCTGTGTTTGTGTGCTGTCAGCCTGCCGCCTGTTATGAAAAACACTGAAAGCAGAAAAACACTGCCTATCATAGTGCGGAAAAGTACTATTTCATAGCTTGAAAGACTTATAAGGCTTGCAACTATTCCGTTTGTACCAAACAGCAAAAGGGAAAAAATGTGCTTGAAATATGCAGCTTTCAAGATTTACCTCCTTATTTTTTTATAATTTAAACTGTAAATTTATATTTTTCTTTCTGTTTATATCCCTTACTTTTCTTGCTTGCACAAGAAAAGTAACAAAAGAATGCATACACTTTTTTCTTTTCTCGAAAAGAAAAAAGTTAGCAAAAAAGAAAAAATTCCTTACATAAATTTGTTGCTTAAATAATAATGTTTCCCTGTACCTGTCAACTTCATAATTACATAATTAAAAGTCCAACTATACATGAGTACAACAAAACAGAATATGCCAGACCAAAATTACAAGCTTTCTCAAGCTATAGCTTAATTTGCGGGGAGAACTGCGTTTTATGCAGACTATCTGTAACAGTTTACTTATTATCAGGTATGATAGTTCTTTTAATGGGAAACAGTCTGAGCTTTGCCGCAATTTCAAGCATAATATTTTCTTTGTTCAAACTTTCTTTTTATAAGAAAGTTTGTGCATTTCTTGAGCTGTTTTATCATTAGCACAAGCGCAGCGAAGTGATAATGAATAAAAACAGCCATGCACAGCATTGTTACTTTCTTTGTGCAAGCAAAGAAAGTAAGGAATAAGGATAGAATGTCCTGTAAAAGTATGACTTTTTAAGCTTTAACTAAGTTTTTTTATTATTAATCGGAAAAAACAGATATTACTTTTATCTCACCAATTATATGCTGATTAAAGGTTTCAAGTTCTTCTGCAGGTATCCATAATTCCTTATGATAATTTTTTCCTACTGTATGGACAGTAAACTGCGAACAATACTCATCATCTACTTCAAATTGAGTAACATAGCCCTTATGGTCACTCGTATCTTTGGTATTCCATTTTTCTGCTATTTCCTGTGCATATTTTTTATTTAATACCGGATAAAAAATTGGTTGTTCCGGCAATCTTGGCGGAAAGCTTTTGTATCCGCTTTGTGCAATTAAATCCAATTCAGCTGTTCCGACAGGTCTGTATAAAATCATATCTTTTTCTCCTTGAAAATTCAACATTAATTTATTATAACGGCAATGCTTTATAAAAGTCGATTTCAGTAAAGCTGATGGGCGACCAATGCCGCCCATTATTTCCGTATATAAAATTATTATTTTACAGTTTCAACCTTCATAAGATTAGTTGTACCCGACTGTCCGAGAGGCACACCGGCTGTAATAACAACCTTGTCCCCTGATTCAACAATACCAAGTCTTTTGGCAGCGTCAACAGCATGCTCAAAAAGCTCATCCGTATTTGTTTCCTCGTTAATCATAGTAGATGAAACACCCCATGACATATTCATCTGGCGGCATACAGTTTCATCAGTTGTACAGCTTATAATAGGGCAAAGAGGACGGTATTTTGAAATAAGCCTTGCAGTAGAGCCGCCCTTTGTAACTGTTATAATAGCTTTTACATCAAGGTCGTGGGCTGTTGTAACAGTTGCGTGAGAAATAGCGTTTGCAATATTTTTATCGTTATCAGAGCCTCTTTTACGAAAACGTGATTTATAATCAATGTTGTTTTCGGTAGTTTCCGCAATAAGTGCCATGGCTGAAACAGCCTCAATAGGAAATTCGCCTGCGGCAGTTTCCCCTGAAAGCATTATAGCGCTTGTACCGTCATAGATAGCGTTTGCAACGTCTGTGATTTCAGCTCTTGTAGGACGTGGATTTGAAATCATTGATTCAAGCATCTGGGTAGCAGTAATAACCTGTTTACCTGCATTATATCCCTTATGAATAAGTTCTTTCTGGATTGCCGGAATCTGTTCAAATGGTATTTCGACACCCATATCTCCACGAGCTACCATGATACCGTCAGCCGCTTCGAGAATTTCATCAATATTGTCAACACCGTCAAGGTTTTCGATTTTTGCGATGATTCTTACATTGAACCAGCCAAGGCTCTGCGTATACTTTCTGAGGTAATTTATGTCAGCAGCTGTTCTTACAAAGCTTGCTGCAATAAAGTCGTACTGCATTTTTGCACCGAACTCAAGGTCGCTCATATCAGCGTCACTTAAATAAGGCATTGAAAGCTTAACGCCCGGAACATTGATACCCTTGTTGTTTGAAAGCTTGCCACCATGAATTACACGGCATTCAATTTCAGTTGCGGAAACCTTTTCCGCAAGAAGCTCAATAAGACCGTCATTTATGAGAATTCGTGTACCGACAGATACGTCTTTCGGAAGATTCTTAAATGTAACACAGCCCTTTTTATCATCACATAAGCATTCCTCTGTCGTAAGTGTATAAACATCACCATCATGAATTTCAACAGGCTTGTCGTCCACAAATTTTCCGAGTCTTACTTCAGGGCCTTTGGTGTCCATCATGGCAGCAATCGGAAGTCCCAGCTCCTCAGCTGCTGCACGTACATTTTTTATGCACTGTTCATGGTATTCATAGCTTCCGTGGGAAAAGTTAAATCTCGCAACGTTCATGCCATGCTCCATGAGTTTTTTAATCATTTCCTTTGACTGGGTTGCAGGTCCTATTGTACATACAATTTTTGTTTTTCTCATTTTGTTCTCCCTTTTATTTATATTGTAGCGCCGATAATCCATTCGGCAGGACTTTTTCTGTATTTTGGCGGAAGATTATCAAATAATCCTGCGCCTGTCGGAATAATAAATTTAATCTTAAATCCGTTGCTTTCAAGCTCATTGATAATCTGCTGTTTTGTCCAGAGTGCTTCATAGGACGGATAATAATTCCAACCCTTGATTGAGCGCACCTTTACCCCTACTACGCTGTCATAAGCATTCATCAGGAATATTCCGTCAGGCTCAAGGAGCATTTTGGCACATTCATAAGCTTTTTTTCGATTTTCGTAATTGAGGTGATTTATATAATTAAGACCATCAACAAAGCTGTACGTTCCTTCAACGGCGGTACTTACACGACAAGCCGTTACAATTCCTGTCGGAAAATAATTGCTTTTTATTGAAGCGGCAACTGCATTTTCCATTGCGGCAAGGCAGTTGTACGGGTAAACATCACGTCTGTTCTGGTTATAATCAGAAATATCAAAGGGGTCGGTAAGATAGTAATCATCCGGATTATCAAGCATATCAGTAAGTGTTCCGAAAGATACTGCACCGGACGGAACTGCTGATTCCATAGACTTTTCAATTATTTTTACAAGTTCTCCGCTCATCAGCTTGTCTGCTGAAAGATTTATAACACATCTGAAGCCCTTGGACTCAAACTCCTTGTAGGATTCATCATTTAATGTTACATAGGTATGAAGTCCGCAGTCGTTTAAAAACTTCAGATTTGAAAGCTCATCACCGCTTGTTTCCTCAAAAGGATTGCTGCCTGTAACAATAACAACCGCTGATTTAAGCATAAGTTTTCTCGGAACAAAGGCGGTATCAGTAACTATAACACTGAAATGACCATGCGGTACGTCCCCTTGTTTGAGAAGCTTTATTTTGTAAATGGAATTTCTGCTGAGATTTCCGTAAAGCACAGCGGCATACCTGTCGCTTCCGTAAAAATCGATAACCATTTCGTCAAATGCGCCTGACGCAGAGAGATTCTTGTTCATTGCCGCCTGACAGAATTTCTCAAGCTCTGACACATCGGATGTTTTTTTGGCGTTTTCTATTCTGTCGTAATATCCGATGGTATCTGAAATATCCGTTTCTACGCAGCCCTTCGGACAATCAGCGTTTCTTATACCCGGCGAAATGCTGAGGGCGTAGCTTTCAAGCTTTTCGGTATACTTATAAAGTCCTGCGTCCATTTTTTCAATCTGATTTGAATTAAGAGTAGAGCGCAGACGTACATTATCAAGCTCTTTTTTTAGTACGGATATTGCCGATGTTGCCTTCTGAAAATCAATTATATTCTGTTCGACGGTTTTTTCAAGCTTGCGGCAGTATGATTCAAGCTCCAGAAACGCTCTTGTCATATCAATATTAAGTGAATTCTGGTTGTAGCCAAAATCATTGAGTGCCTTGTTGCGGCGGATTTCCTCCTCAGAAACAAGCTTTTTACCCATTTTCTGCATAAATCCGTCATTGTCAGGTGCCGGCAAAGGCTCGCTGTATACCGGCTTTGAATCCAGAAGCTTTTCAATGCTTTGTTTTAGACTATCCAATTTTTTCTCCATTTCCTGTAAAACACCATTATATGTGTATTTATTTGTCTATTTTTATCTTTTCGTTTGATTCACCCGGGAAAATCATTGTTTTAAGTGTCATAAGTATTATTCTAAGGTCGAGCGCAACAGAATAACGTTCAATATACATAAGATCCATTTTAAGCTTGTCCAAAGGTGTTGTATCATATACTCCGAGAACCTGTGCATATCCCGTAAGCCCTGCTTTAACCTTGAGTCTGAACTTGAATTCCGGCATTTCCTTTTCGTATTTTTCTGTAAGTTCCGGACGTTCCGGACGAGGACCTACAAGTGACATATCACCTCTTAAAATGTTGAAAAACTGCGGTATTTCGTCAAGTCTGCATTTTCTCAGAAATCTTCCGACTCTTGTAATTCTCGGATCTGAATCGGTTGCAAGCTTTATACCGCCCTTTTCTGCATCAGCTATCATGCTTCTGAATTTGTAAACATAAAATTCCTCTGCATTGATAGTAAGTCTTTTTTGCTTGTAGATAACCTTTCCGCCATCGTCAATCTTTATTGCAATTGCAATCAACAGCATTACCGGCGACAGAACCACCACTGCAATAAGCGACAAAACAAAGTCAAGCATACGCTTTAGCAAACGCTGTTCAAATGAAAGTCCGCTGTTGCGACACAGAATAAGCGGTGTGTCAAAAAGGTTAATATCCGAACCGCCTCTGATAATAATATCTGATATTTTCGGCGCAATATAAACTCTCTTTGAATTATCAAAGCAGAATTTAATAATATCATTTCTTACCTGTCCACTTATATCACAGATGATAGCGCCTTCATATTTTAATATTTCCTCTTTTATTTTGCCAATGTCTTCATGAATATTAATGGATTCGCAGATCATGTACTTATCCTCACGTCTGCTCATCTTATTTGTAAGCGTTACTGCATTTCTGCTTCCGTAAACAATAATAAGCTTTCTTGGCGGATAAAGATGCAGATATATTTTATTATTTGCCATTATCCACGCTGCAATTATTATAAAATCGGTTACTGTCATTATAAACATCGGCCAGACTCTCATAAAATCACGACCTATAACGCTTATCTGAAAATATGTTATAATATTTATTGCTGTTATGGAAATAAACTGGGAATAAAGCATATCCGAACGCTTGAGATACCCCATCGTCAGTCCGCCGTACGCCTTGAAAAAGATAAAGGTCAGAACCATGTAAATTGCGATAACAACCCAGTTTCCTCGTCTGTAGAACGGCAGAACGATAACATCACTGTAGCATTCATACCATATAAAAATAAAGTCAGCTGCAAGGAGTACAAGCAATATACAGCTTGAAAAAAATGATATTATTCTTTTATATTGTTCTTTACTGTTCATTTTACAATCTCACTTTTTATTTATTCTGATATTATACGAATTTACCTATATTTATTTTATTATATCAAACCCCAGCATATTAGTCAATACCATTGCGGTGTATTTTGGTAAAATACATAACCTCTTTTTTGAAAAAGAATCAACTGGAAACAGGAAACTAGTTGTAATGGTATACGGAAAAGCTTTTGGAGAATAAAAGATAAATTTATATTTATCTTTCTGTTTATATTCCTTACTTTTCTTGCTTGCACAAGAAAAGTAACAAAAGAATGCACAAACTTTCTTATAAAAAGAAAGTTTGAACAAAGAAAATAATACTTAAAACT